>JAPKHB010000076.1 GCA_026647295.1 Planctomycetota bacterium
CTATCCGAAAACTAGCGGGCCGGGTTCCCACGCCCGGCCCAGTGGCGGCAGGTGCGGGGGGAGGAACGGCGGGTCAGCGGGGGGCCGCGCCGGTCGGTTCGACCGGACGGGCGCTGGTCGTCGCGCGCACGGCCGGGAAGGGCCCGATCGTGCGCAGGCGGTTTCCGTCGCGCAGCAGGTCGGCCCAGGCGATGTAGCCCGGGCCGCCGAAGCGCGCCTCGTTGGGCTCGAAGCGCAGCCGCACGGAGAAGCCCCGCACGGAGAGCGGCGCCTCCACGGTACGCGACGGCGGGGGTTGGCCCACGGGCCAGCCGTCCACGGTCTGCTGCACCAGGGTCTCGATCTCGGGGCGGACCATCTCCACGCGCGCCGAGATCCGGCGCTGGATCTGGTGGTCCACGCCGATGGCGAAGAGGGTGAGGATGCCCACGCTGCCGACCAGGAGGATCGAGAGCGCGATGATCACCTCGATGAAGGAGAAGCCGCCCTCCGGGCGGGCGGGACGGACCACCGGGACCCGCGCCGCGCTCATCGCACGCCCCCGCTCGCGTAGCGGTCGCGGAACACCGGCAGGCGCAACTCGGTGCGGGCCGCGTCCCCGACGTAGGCGCGGGCGCCCGCGGGGTGGACCTGGGCGCGCGTCCCCCGCACGCCCCGCCGCACGCTGACGGCCCCGGTCAGCGGGTCCACGCCGGCCGTGTCGTACTCCATCCACTCCGTGCCGACCTTGAGGTGGCGCCGGGCGCCCAGCCCCGTGCCGAGCAGCAGGTCGGTGTCGGTCACGCGCAGCTTGAGGTCCGACTCGGACACGGGCTCCAGCACCGCGAGGTCGCCGCGCGCGTCGCTGAAGCGGCCGCGGCGGGCGAGCACGACCTCCAGGCGCACGAAGGCGGGGAAGATGTCGTCGCTGGGATCCACCAGGCTGTCGGGGCCGACGGTGAGCGGTGGGCGCCAGTTCGGGTCCTCCTTGGTCAGGTTGAACGCGCGCGTGCTGTCCCAGGCCGGGCCCACGTAGGGCAGCGTCTCGCTCCCGTCCCCGAGCGTCGCGCCCGGGTCCCAGGTCCGGGCGAAGACGCGCCGCAGCGTGATGCCGAAGTGGAGCAGGCCCTTTTCGCGCACGCGGCAGGCGGCGGCGATCTTCTCGCGCGTGTCCAGGTTGCGGGGGTCGAGCAGGGTGTGCGCGGGGTCCCCCACCGGGGCCCGCCAGCCGCGGTACAGGTCGAGCAGCGCCGGCTGGTCCTCGCGCGGCACGGCGATCCACACCACCTCCATCAGCCCGCCCGTGGCGAGGTAGCGGGCGTCGGGGGCCTCGGCCGCCGGCGTGAGCGGCTTGGCCCCCTCGGCCGGGGTCTCGCCCGCGCGGCGCTTGAGCTTGTGCGACCACTCGGCCGCGTCGGCGACGACGAAGGCCAGGAAGGGGCAGGCGACCTCCTCGAGGTGGCTCGACCCGTCCGGCGCCACGCGCCGGGCGCCCGGCAGGAAGATCGTGCCCGCCCGGAAACGCACCGCGACGGGCGGGGGCTTGGGCTGCGGCGTCCCGCGCAGTTCCTCCGCCAGGTCGGGGGGCGGGCGGTAGGGCCGGCGCCAGTCGTCGCCGACGTACACCGCCCGCAGGTCCTCGACGACCTGCGGGATCACGGTGTCGAAGCGGTCGAGCTGGGCGGACTCGCGCGTGCCCGAGTAGAAGATGTCCAGGCTGTTGCGCATGAAGTAGACGACCATCGTGCCGAGCACCGCGAAGATGGCCATCGCGATCAGCAGCTCGAGCATGGTGAATCCCGCCGCGCGCGCAACGCGGGGCGCCGGCGGGGCGGGGCAGGCGCGCGTCATCGGCCGGCCCCCGGGCTCAAGGGCGCCTCGGGCCCCGGCGCGCGGCGGGGCTCGTACGGTTCGATCGAGCCGAAGCGGCCGATCTGGAGGTAGAGGTCGGGGTCGCCCTGGGCCCCCTCGTCGGTGACGCGCACCAGCACGTCCTCGGGGTGCAGTTCCGGGTCGAGGCGACCGTTGTAGAACACGATCCGGTGCGGCAGGGGCGGGCTCAACACCTTGAGCTGGGCCGGCAGCTCCCGCTCCTGCTCGGCGGCCCGGAACACGCCCCGCACGCGCAGGCTGTCCAGGCGGCCGTGAAACGGCGCACGCGAGGCCCCCACCTGGAGGTGCGCGAGCCCCCCCGCGATCGGGGCCAGCCGCACGAGTTGCTGCAGGGCCTCGGGCCCCGATCCGGGCCCCGCCGCCGGGGGCACCGTCTCCAATCCGTCGACGCGCAGGCTCGCCGTCAGGCCGTTCCAGGCCACCTGGACGTGCTGCCAGTGCCCGTCGGCGCGGACGGGGGCGCCCACGGAGGCGTGGCGCCGGGGCTCGCCGGCGGCCGCGCGGCCCGTCTCCGTGGCCGGGCGCACCTTGAGCTGCAGGACGACGTCGAAGCGCGCGCCGTCGCCGACCCGCTCCAAGCCGATCTCGTAGGCCTCGGGGTCGCTCGCGAGGATCACCATCCGGCGGCCGGTCGCGCGCGGGTCCACGTTGACCCACACGTCCACCTCCAGCCCCTCGGTCATCGCGAACTCGGGCCCGGGCCCGAACACGAGCGAGCCCCCCGTGAGTTCGAGGGCGTTGCCGGTGCGGCCCTCCGGCACCACCTTGGCGGCGCCCCGCACCTGGGGGCGGCGGCCCTGGCTCGCGAACTCGAGCGTCTCGAACTGGCAGGTGAGGACGGGGCCCGCCACCTCGGCGCTCACCACGCACCAGGTGTTGCGGTACTCGTCGGTGCGTTCCACCAGGCTCATCGTGGCGCGCCGCCCGCCATTGCTCGCCGCCTTGCAGGCCTGGGCCACCTCGATCAGCGCCGCCCGCGCCTGGTCGATGCGCGACGAGGTCCCGACCCCGGTCAGGTAGCCGGCGGCGAGCGCGGCCAGCAGGCCCATCATGGCCATGACCATCAGCAACTCGATGAACGAGAAGCCCGCGGGCGGGCGCGGGGCGCGGGCGATCGGGAAGGGGCGCGGGGGGAAGGGCACGGGCTTCGAAGGGCGCGGGGCTACTCGCCCCAGGCCGTGATGTCGTCCTCGGTGTTGGGCTGTCCGTCCGGCCCCAGGGAGTAGAGCTGGAAGGAGGTGGGGTTCACGAAGTTGCCTTCGGCCGTGCGGTACGGGTAGGCCTGCACCTCCGAGACCTGGCCGTCGGGGTCCTTCACCCGCAGGGACACGCCGGCCTGGGCGGCGCGCTCGTAGTCCTCCCGGTGGAAGTAGACGAAGGGGTTGCCGTAGCCGTCCAGGATCTCCAGCAGCGCCTTGGTGCCGAGCTTGTTGACCGCCTTGCGGAGTTCGTCCTCGTCGGTGTTGCCGATCTCGGCGTCGCCGAACTGGGGGTCGCTCTTGAAGCCCGGCCAGAAGAAGGCCTGGTAGAGGCTCTCGATGCCGACGTTCAGGGTGTTGGGCAGGTCCTTCACCTCCTCGCCCGTGTCCGACACCAGGCGCAGGCGCCGCAGGTCGCTCGGCGGGTACACCCCGTCGAACTCCATCCGCCACTTCTCGACCAGGAGCTGCACCTTGCGCAGGGTGTTCTTGGTGTCGAACTCCGGCCCGCGACGGAAGAAGATGTTGATCACGACCACCGTCCCCCCCACCAGGACGGCGATGATGCCCATGACCACCAGGATCTCGATGAACGAGAAGCCCCGCTCGGCCCGCGCCCGGCCCGCCGGGCGCACGCCGCCGGGGGGGCGGTCCGGCGCCGGCGCGGGGGCGGCCGTCAGGGCGGGGGGACTCGGGTAGCGCATCACCTGGCCTTTCTCCGGATCACCCGGATCTCGGACACCACGACCTCGACCTTCTCGGCCGTGTTGCCGTAGCCACCGATCCACAGGAGCGTCTTGCCACGGCCGCGCTTCCACCCGCTGATGGTGTCGCGCAGCACCTCCTTGTCGTTCAGGTAGGCCACCATCGTGCCCGCGTCGGGATCTTCCCGGACGATGCGCACCTCCACGACGTCGCCCCGGTCCACCGGCCAGGCCTGGTCGCCCGGGAGGCGCCGGACCTCGCCGTCCTTGAAGGCGGGGTCGGCGCCGCCGCCGAGGCGGGCGGCGAGCTTGGTGCGGTCGAAGAACACGCCGAGGCCCGGCGTCTTGGTCGAACTCCCGGTGCGCCCCCGGCTGTGCACGACCTGCACCCCGAACACGACCTTGTTGATCGCCCCCTGGCGGTCCTCGCGCGGGATGCGCAGCTTGAGGCGGACCTCTTCGAACGTGTCCTTCTCGAACAGCGCCTCGGTCTGGGCGAACACCGAGGGCTCGTCGAGCCGGCCGTCGGCGTCGAGCGTCCCCTCGAAGCGCAGGGTCCCCTCGTCCACCTTGACAGTGGCGCCCCGGCTCTGCTGCGTGGTCCACAGGCGGTTGTCCAGCGCCACGCCCTCCAGGCGCAGGGTCAGCTCCTCCAGCTCGCGCCAGCGCTTCACCTCGTCGAGCCGGGCGGCGGCGTAACCCCGCCAGGGCTGGTGCTCGGCGGGCGCGGAGTCGGTCACGATGTCGAGCACCGCCTGGAAGCCGCGGATGCACTCTTCGTAGTTCTCGAGCTGGAAGTCGGCGTAGGCGGCCACGGCCCGCGCGATCGGCTGCTCCTGGAGGTTGGGGTTTCCGAGCACCTTCTGGACCGCCGCGCGCGCCTCCTCGTAGCGCTGCCGGCGCGGCAGGTGCTGGGCGCCGAGCCGCACCAGCGCCTCGCGCACCCGCATCCGCCAGGCGTTGCGGTCGCGCCGGGCGTCGTCGTCCGCGGCGCGGGCGGCGTGCGCGACGGCCCGGCGGAAGTCCGCCTGGGTCTCGGAGGCCTCGGCGCCCGTCGCCGCGGCCCCGCCGGCCTGGCGCAGATAGCTCAAGGCAAGCCAGGCGTCCAGCTCGCGGTAGTCCGGGGCCCGCTGCTTGGCGTCGTCGAAGTGGCGCAGCGCGGTCGAGTCGGCCCCGGCCCGGCTGTTGATGGCGCCGCTGGCCATGGCCCGGTAGGACGAGAGCGGTGCCTCGAGGTTGGCCTGCTCCAGGAAGGCCCCGGGGCCCTCGCCGCGCGCGTGGGCCAGGAGGCCGCGCACGAGCGCCGGGGAGAGGGTTTCGTCGGGGATCGGCGCGACCACGGCCCCGCGCGAGAGCGCCGTCTCCAGGCCGACCAGCGCCTGGAGGGCCGCGTCGTTCTGGCCGAGGCGCAGGCAGGCGAGCGCGAGGTCGTAGCAGGCCTGCGCGCGCAGGGCGTTGGCCGCGGGGTCGAGCGCCACGGCCAGGAAGGCCTCCCGGGCCGGTTCGAGGCGCCCGAGCAGGTAGAGCGCGCCGCCGCGCACGAGCCGCGCCTCCGCGTTGGACGCGTCGCGCGCGAGCACGGCCTCGGCCGCCGCGAGCGCCTCGGTGCCCCGACCGAGGCGCAGCAGCGCGGTGGCCTTGCGCAGCCCCGCGTCGGGGTGCGGCCCGGCCTTGCCGTAGGCCTCCAGCGCCCGCGCGTGGTGCCCGTCGAAGGCCCACGCGTCGCCCATGCCCAGCCATGCCTCGGCGTGACCGGGGTTGCGTTCCAGGGTCACCTGGTAGTAGCCGCGCGCCAGCTCGGGCAGGTGCAGGTCGTGGCGGTGCATGTCGCCCACCCAGACGTGGACCTCGTGGCTCCCGGGGCTCGTCGTCGCGTACTCGGCCAGCGCCCGCAGCTCGTTGGCCTCCTCGTTCAGGGCGCGGTAGGCCTGGCGCAGGCGCACCAGCAACTCGGCGCGCTTGGTCGGCCCCGCCTTCTCCCGGGCGAGGTGGAGCGCCCGCTCGAGCAGCCGCGCCGCGCGCCGCCACCCCTCGCGGTTCTCCTTGCCGGTGCGGCCCACCTCGGCGAGGTCCGCGGCGGCCCGCGCCAGCGCGTCCGGGTCCTGGGCCTGCGCGAGGTCGAAGGGCACGCCGTGCCGGCGCAGCGCCTCACGCTCGAGCACGTCCACCGAGCGGTGGATCCAGAAGCGTTCGATCCCCCCGTCGCTCCCGCGCCGCTCGGAGATGTTGCGGCGCCGCGCCTCGAGCTGGGCGTCGGCCCCGAGCCGCTGCGCCGCCGCCTCCTCGGGCCCGACCAGCGCGAAACGCACGCGTTGGTCCTCCCAGCCGGGCTGCAGGAAGAGCAGGGCGTCGCGGGCGGCGACGAATCCGCGGTCGTTCTCCCGGACCCAGCCGCCGGGGGTCTCGATCGCCAGGATCACGAGGTACTGGCGGCGCCCCCCCTGCATGAGCCAGTCGTACACGTCCTCGGGCTTGCGGTTGTACTCCTCGTAGGTCGCCTTGGGGATCTCCGGGATGCTGCTGCCGTCGCCGGCCGTGAGCGCCGGCAGGGCGCCGCGCAGGAGGTGGCGCGCGGCGGGCGCCGGGCCGGGCACGGTCGGGGGCAGCGGGAACTCCAGCTCGAGCCAGGGCGGGGCCTCGATGCGCGGCGGGGGCAGGTCGCGGGTGTCCGAGTAGGGCTCGAACACGTTGCGCGCGATCTGGTGGTCGAGCGGCGCCCGGTCGAAGGGGTCGCCGGCCCGGTCCAGCGGGGCGCGCGAGAGGACCTCGTCCACGCCCGCCGCCACCGGGTTCAGGCGCTGGGCGGTCGGCGCGATGGCCAGGGCCGTGAGCGCCACGAGCGCCAGGGCGTAGAGGAGCAGCGCCCGCTCCTTGCCCAGGCGCCGGTCCAGCGCCGCGGTCACGAGCAGCGCGCCCAGGCCCAGGGCGAGGTAGGCGACGAAGGTCCCGAAGGCCGAGGCGATCCAGAAGGTCATCGACGGTCCTCCGCTTCCAGTTCGAGCGGCGCGTCCGGCTGCACGAGCACGCTGGAGATCCCCAGGGTGACCTCCACGTGGCCCGAGCGGGCGCCCGAGCGGCCGCGCCGGGGCTGGCCCAGGGTGCTCACGTCGGAGATGGGGACGGGCTGGCGCGGGTCGGTCACGAGGTCCAGCACCCGCTTGAGGGCCGGCGTGGGCCCCACCAGGGTGACCTGCACCGGCCACTCCCGGATCAGGTCGCGGGGGCTGCCGGGGTCCAGCACGCTGGCCACCCGCACCTGCGTCACCGCGGCCACGCCGTGGCGGATCGCCGCGTCCACGACCCGGGCCACCAACGCGAGGTTGAGCACGCGGCCGACCAGCGTCGCGCGCGTGACCCCGGTGATCCCGCCGAAGCCGAGTTGGTCGGCGTCCAGTTCCAGGTCGGCCCGGTTCGCCCGGACCCGCAGTTCGCTCCAGACGTCGTCCAGCAACTGGCTGAAGGCCACGTTGGGATCGCCCCCCTGCAGGAGCCCGGCGTGGGTCTGCACGGCCCGGGCGTAGCGCTTGATGGCCAACTCGGCCGCGACCGGGTCGCCGTCGAAGCGCTCGGCCACCGCGGGGACGGAGGTGGCGGCCTCGCGCGGCACGCCGCGCAGGATGGCGGCCCGAAGCGCGTCGTCGGCGGCCCGCACGACCACCTCGACGGGCGAGCCGGAGGCCTGGTTGAGGCGGGCGCTGAAGGCCTCGACACCCTGGGTGAAGGCCAGCAGGCGCTCGCGCTCCCGGCCCTCGGCGCCCGGGTCGGGCACCTGCATCGCCTTGAGCGTCGTCGCCTCGCGCTGCACGCGCCGGGCGAGCGCCTCCGGGTCCTCGGTCACGACGTGCACGGCGATCACGCCGATCAGGAACACGCCGAGCCCGATCAGGACGGGAGTCCAGAAGGTCCGGTAGCGTTGCCAGAGTTCGTCCACGCGGTCTCGCCTTCCTGCACGGGCCCGGTCGGGGGGCCCGGAGCCGGGGGTCTGGGGGTGTCGGGGTCTCGGGGTCTTGGGGTTTGGGGGTGTGTGGGGGCCGGGCCCGGGGGCCCTAGGGCGTGCGGCGGTCCTTCACGAGTTCCTCGCGTTGGCGGCGCTGGACCTGCTCGAAGGGCACCCGGATGCGCACGCCGTCGGCCCGCCGGCCCACGAAGGCCACGGGCTTGCCGTCCTGCTCCTCGACCTGCATCCCGCGCAGCACCACGGTCGAGCCCTTGTCGGACTCCGGCTCCAGGGCCACGCCCGGGTGGATCTCCAGGTCGAACTCGCTCTCGGTGCCCACGCGCTTCAAGGTCCCCCGGGTGCGCACGTCCAGGCCGCGCGTGTTGGCCTGCATGGCCTCCACGAAGCGGTTGAAGATCGCCGCGGGATTCTCGCCGCCGGAGATCCGGCCCTTGAGTTCCACGGAGGCGACGCGCTGCTGGCCGAAGTCCCGCTCGACCTTCACGTAGCCGCTCGGCTGCCGCGGGTTCTTGGGCATGACGTACTCGAAGTGGTACGCCGGCTTGGCGACGTTGAGCTTGAGGCTGTGGATGTACACGTGGGGCGAGGTGTGCCGCTCGACCTCCGCCAGCGTGTCGGCGAGCAGGCGCCCCGGGCCCGCCAACTCGGCCAGGAGGACGTGGCGCACCTCCTGCTCCTGGGCCGCCTTGAGCACCGTGCGTACGCGGCTGTCCCGCGACCGGGCGTCGTTGGCCGCGCGGGTGAGGGCGGCGAGGCGGGTCTGGTACACCTCGGCCGCGTCCTTCCGCCCCTGGTAGAGCAGGAACAGGGCCCCGAGCATGACCACGCCGGCCAGCGCGGCGTACACCCCCTTCTCGGCGAAGTCGCGCACGCGGCGCAGCGCCGTCGGAAGGATCGAGAGGCGGAAGGCCTCCGGCGCGATCGCGTTCTGGGCCAGGCCGAGCGCGACGGCGAACTCGTGGGGCCCGGTCTCGACCAGCGTCCGCTCCTCGGACGTCAGCCCGGACAGGTCGCACAGGGCGAACGGGTTGTAGCGCTCCACCGGAACGCCCATCGCCTGCTTGAGGTACAGGTCCAGGCCCTTCAGGGTCGCGCCGCCCCCGGTCAGGAGGACGCGGTCGATCTTGAGGTCGGTGAGGCGCGTCTGGGCGCGGGCGATCATGAGGGTGGACTGGATCAGCGAGGCGAGCTGGCCCGCCACGCCCATGATCGCGTTGGCCACCTTCTCCTGGGCCGGCTCCTCGTAGCGCGCCTGGCCCTTGGGCGTGACGTCGGCCTTGCTGACCTTCATCTTCTCGGCCTTGCCCTCGGTCGTGGAGAAGGCCTTCGCGATGGCCTCGGTGAACGCCTTGCCGCCCGGGGTCGAGTTGCGCGCGAAGAGCAGCTCTCCGCCCCGCTGCACGGCGAGGTCGACGTTCTCGGCCCCGACGTTGACCAGCAGCGCCGTCTCCTCCTCGGTGTACGTCGCGTTGCAGGCGAAGCTGTTGAACAGGGCGACGCTGTTGGGGACGCCCTCGTCCAGCTTGAGCCCCCCCGAGTCCAGCGCCTGGATCAGGGCGTCGACGTGGCGGTTGCGCGCCATCGCCACGAGGATGGTCTGGTCGGCCCGCGTCCCGTCGGGGTCCGGCAGGTCCAGGACGCGGTAGTCCGCGCACACGTCCCCGCCGCTCTGGGAACCCACCTCCTCGATCTCGAACTTCATCAGGGTCTTGAGGCGCCACTCCGGCACCGGGGGGACCTGCGTGTAGCGGATGATCACGTCCCGCCCGGTCAGCCCCACCGCCGCCCGGGCCCCCTTGAGCCCGCGCGCCGCCAGCGCCCGGCCCGCCACCGGGCGGGCCGCCTCGTCCAGGCGGTCGGCGAAGACCCGCTGGACGACGTAGCCCTCGCCCTTGCGACGCACCTTGATCGCGCGCAGCGAGTGGCTGCCGATCGTGACTCCGACGCCGATGTTCGCCATGGGGTCTCCTGGGCCGGCGCCCGGGTCAGCGGGCCGCCGCCGCGGGGGGCAACTCCGGGACGGAGGCCGCCACCCGCGGGTCCTGGGTGAGTTGGGTGATCGCGTCGCGCGCGCCGCGGACCAGGCCGGCGAAGCGCTCGTCCGCCTCCAGCCAGCCGAAGCGGCGCACGATCTCGCGGTAGTAGATGACGGCCATGGGCCGGTACCCCTCCGTGTCGGCCAGCAGCCCGGCCAGACGCGCCAGCCGCCCGAGTTCCTTGCCCGCGTTCTCGCGCAGGTACTCGGCCCGCCGCTCGGCCAGCCGGGCCGCCAGCGCGGCCGCGTCCTGCTCGAGGGCCCCGGAGGCCTCGCCGCGCCCGGGGCAACGCTCGAGCAGGGCCTGCCCGCGCTCCTCGGCCCGGGCCAGTTCCTCGGCGCCCGCGAAGATCTCGAAGGCGTCCACCGCCTCCGCGAAGGCGTCGATCTCCTGGCGCGCGCGCCGCTCGAGTTCGTCGGCCTGCTGCAGGGCGTCGTCGCGCAGCGCGCGCAGGAAGGGGAACTCCTGCGCCAGGGCGCGCAGCGCGTCGATGGCCTCGGCGGGCCGGCGGCCCCCCAGCGCCCGCGCCGCCTGCAAGCGCTCCTGCGCGGCGCGCTGCTGCACCTCGAAGTTGGTGAGGAGGGCGTAGCCGGCCGCGGCCCCGGCGCTCAGGAAGCGCAGCCGAAGCAGCGCCGGATCCGCGCCCGCGTGCAACTCGAGCCCGCTCGCCTCGGGGCCGGCCGTGGGCACCACCGTCACCAGGGTGCGGGCCCGACCGCCCTCGCCGCGCGGGTCGCCGGCGAGGCACTTGAGCACGCCCGCGACCGTCTGGCCGGGGGCGGCGGCGAGCGTCCGCGCCCCGGCCTGGGTGAAGAGGTTGACGCCCTCGGAGAGGTGGGCGTGGAGCAGGCCCAGGTCCAGACCCACGGCGGCCGCGCCGGCGCACTCGCACTCGAACGCCAGGCCCTCCTCGGTACGGGTCCAGCTCCAGCGCGCCGGCACCGGCTCCGGGCCGTCCTCGAAGGCGCCCCGGACGGCGAGGCGGTCGGCGTCCGCCTCGACGCCGTCCGGATCGGGCACGAAGCGCGCGAGCACCTCGCCCCCGGGGAGCCGGACCACGGGGCCGGCCCCCGCCACGAGCACGGTCTGCACGGTGATGAGGTCGAGCCCCGAGCGCGGCCGCCAGGTCGCGCGGCTCTCCCCCGGCGGGGCGAGCTCCGCCCGCCCGCGCGCGGGCCCCTCGGCGTACTCGACGTCCACGTCGTCCAGCGTGGCGCTCGCCCCGGGGGCGAGCCGCACGCCCAGGCGCAGCGACCAGGCCCAGGCCGGGGGATCGAGCACCGCGTCCACGCGCCCCGCCCCCAGCGGGACCGTGAGCGAGAGGCGCGAGCCGGCGCCGGCCGCCGCGGGGCCCTCGCCCCCGGTGACGTTGCTCCACACCGCGACCAGTTCGCCCTCGCCCCGCAGGTCCCCGCGCACGCGGAAGGGGCGCGGGCCGGTGGCGAACTCCTCGGCGTAGGCCACGACGGCGTCCCCCCGGCCCCCTTCGTCGTAGGACAGCCGCAGCGCCTGGCCGCCGCGCCCCGCGACCCGGCGCTTGTCCACCTCCTGGTCGGGGGCCAGCGGGTCCCACAGGCCCGGCGCCGCCTCGCTCTCCATGCCGCCGTCGGCCACGAAGTTGATGTCCACCGTCGCCTCGCCGGCGGTGCCCGCCTCCTCCTGCATCAGGACCCAACCGCCGGCACCCACGCCCGCCAGCAGCAGCAGGCCGACCACGAGGCCGAGCCACGACCCCCGGGCCCGGGTGAGGTCGATGTCGGCCATCATCCCCCACCCCTCGTCGTCCTCGAACTGGCTCAACTCGACCTCGATGTCCTTCATCGAGGGGTCCTTGAAGACGAACTTGCTGCTGCCGATGCGGATCCGCGTGCCGTGCGTCAGGGCCATCTCGGTCACGGGCTCCCCGTTGACCAGCGTGCCGTTCGTCGAGCCCAGGTCGCGGAGCGTGTAGCCGTTGAGGTCCTTGGTGATCTCGGCGTGGTGGCCCGAGGCCATGCGGTCGTCCAGCACGATCGTGCTGCTCTCGCGCCGCCCCAGCGTGGCGCGGGTGGCGTCGAGCAGGACCTTCTCGCCCCGCTTCGGCCCGCTCACCCACTCGAGGAAGCACACCCCCCGGGAGCCCGCCGCGCGCAGGCGCTCCTCCTCGGCCGGATCCTCGAAGAGCAGTTCGACCTTGCCCACCTGGATGAGGTCGCCGTGGCTCAACACCTGCTTGTCGACGGTCCGCCCGTTCACCCGGGTCTTGTTGGTGGCCCCGAGGTCGCTCACCTCCCAGGCGACGTGCCCGCCCCGGGGCGTGGGCGCCAGCCGGCAGTGGCGTCGCGAGATGCCCAGGCCCTCTTCCGGCAGCGGCAGTTCGTTGGCGGCGTCGCGCCCCACCCCGACCGGGGTGCGGGGGTCGAGCTCGATGGTGCGCTCGGCACTACCGCTCTTGACGATCAGTCGGGCCATGGGCGGGTGACTCCAC
>JAPKHB010000760.1 GCA_026647295.1 Planctomycetota bacterium
GGGGCCGTGGGGGCGCGCGTCTCCGACGCAGCGGGCTCGGGGCCGTAGACCCTCTCCACGGGGATCCCGCTGTCGGTGCGGACCGGCCGCTCCGGGCTCACGGGGCCTCCTCCGCGGCGGCGGCCTCGGGGGCCAGGAGGTCGATGAGGATCTGGTCCTTCTCCACCGCCTGGCCGGCGGCGACATGCACGTGGGCCACCACGCCCGGCGCCTCGGCCTTGAGCTCGTTCTCCATCTTCATGGCCTCGACGATCACGGCGAGCTGGCCGTCGCGGACCAGCTCGCCCTGGGCCACGTGGACGGAGCGGACGAGCCCCGGCATCGGCGAGAAGACGACGCGCGAGAGGTCGGGCGGCTTGCGCACCGGCATCAGGGCGTACAGCTCGGCCACGCGCGGGCGCAGGACGAGGGCCTCGGCGTAGGCGCCGGCGTGGAAGAGGCGCCAGCGCAGGCCGTGGCGCCGGATCTGGATGACGACCGGGCGGCCGGCGACCGTCGCGCGGAAGAGCGGGCTCGCCGGGTTCCAGTTGGTCTCCACGCGCAGGGTCTCGCCGTGGAGGGCGACGTCCCAGACC
>JAPKHB010000761.1 GCA_026647295.1 Planctomycetota bacterium
CCTCGGCTTCCTCGATCGCTCCGCGGGGGCGCGGCGGCTCGTGCCGCGGGCCCTGGCGGCGGGCGCCCTCCTCGAGACGGCGAACCTCCATCTCGGGGTGACCGCCTTCCGCGACCTCCCCCTCGGCCTCCCCCTGGCGCCGGCCTGGATGGCGATCCTGTGGGGGGCCTTCGCGGCCTCGGCGCGGCCGACCCTCGGCTGGCTCGCGGGGAGGCCCGCCGCCGCCGCGCTCCTCGGCGTGCGCGCCGCCGAGCGCCGGGTGCCGGCGAGCGAGGATGGCTCGATCGCCGAGCGGCGCTGGTGGATCGGCCACGCGATCGCGGCGCTGGTGCTCGGCGGCTCGCTCGTCGTCGTCTCGAGCGAGGCCTGGCAGCACGCGCGCGTCGGCGTCGACGACCCGCTGCGCGCCGGCTGGCTCGGCCAGATGGCGCTCTCGTGCGCGTGGAGCGGCTTCGCCGCCGCCGCCCTCGCCCTCGGCTTCCGCCTGCGCGCGCCGGCGCTGCGCGTCTTCGCGCTGCTGCTCTTCGGCGTCACCGTCGCCAAGCTCCTCCTCGTCGACCTCGCCCGCGTGCAGC
>JAPKHB010000762.1 GCA_026647295.1 Planctomycetota bacterium
AGGCGCGTGAAGAACTGCTGCGAGAGCGCGTGGTGTTCGGGCGAGCTGGTGCGGCTCCAGATGTCGAACTGCACGCCCGCGGCGGCGAAGGCCGCCCCGTTGGCCGGATGGTACTCGTCGACGACCTCCTGCGGCGAACAGCCGCGCTTGATCGCGTTGAGCGTGATGGGCACGCCGTGCTCGTCGCTGCCGCAGACGAAGACGACGTCGTCGCCCTTCAGGCGGCGCCAGCGCACGTACACGTCGGCGGGGAGGTAGGCCCCGGCGAGGTGCCCCAGATGGACGCGCCCGTTGGCGTACGGCAGCGCGGCGGTGACCAGAATCTTGCCCACAGTCGGACTCCTCTTGTTTTGGCTGCACTAACCTTAACGACCGGAACGGTTTGTGCCAACCGCAGGAACGCGCGGCGGGCGCCGGTTGCCCAAGTCATGAAACGTCGGGGCGCGCCGAGTGGCGCGAAGACGCGACCCGCGCCCGCTTCGCCCGCGCCGTGATCCGGGCTCTGACCGACATCGCGGGCCGCGCGCCGCCCGGCGCGAAGCTGCTCGCCGAGCCTGTCCGGTAGGACAGGTCC
>JAPKHB010000763.1 GCA_026647295.1 Planctomycetota bacterium
ATGCGCAAGGCCCGGCGGCGATTGTCGCCCGCGCCGGAGATATCGCGGTCGGCGGCGTGGACGCGCTGGGTCTGCGCCCGCTATGGTTCATCGAAACCGAGAAGGAATACGTGCTCAGCTCGGAGCGCGGCGTGCTGCACCTGGAGACGATGGTCCACGACGCGCGCCCGCTGGCGCCCGGCGAGCGAATCGCGCTCGTCTCCGGCGCGGACAGGGCGTGGACATTCTGGATCACGCCGCCATCCGCCGCCACGTCGCCGGGCAGGTCCACCAGCGCCAACTGCCGCCAGTTGCGGCGGCGCCGTGGCGCGTATGGGACACGCCTGAGTCTCCGGGGGGCGGCGAGTTCGGCCCGCCTTCGCCCGGCGGCGCGCCGGTGCAGACGCACGTCCGCCGCGCCGTCGAGCGCGAGCGCCTCCATCGCCGCCCCGATCCGCTGCGCGGTCTCGACGGCGGCGCGCTCCTTGGCGGGAAGCTCCCGCGGGGCGCCGAAGACGGCCATCATGCCGTCGCCGTTGAACTCGACCACCGTGCCGCCGCCGGCTCGCACCGCGGCCGACACCGATTCCGTGT
>JAPKHB010000764.1 GCA_026647295.1 Planctomycetota bacterium
ACGGCAGGCATCCGCTTCGCCGGACTTGTGCTCCAAGCCATGAAACACGCGCAGCGCGATCTGGCACTGCTTCTCGGCCATTTCCAGATCATGCATCAACAAATAAAGCTCGACGCGATTCAGGCTGGCCTGCGCTTCGACCACGGCGTCGCCGATCTCGCGGGCGAGTTGCAGGCTCTTGGCATAGTACTTCCCGGCCTCGTTCCAATACTCCTTGTCGCGATAAGCGGTGGCGAGGTTGTTGTAGGTTTCCGCCAGGCCGCGCAGGTCTCCCAGCTTCTCGAACAACGGCAGGCTCTTCTGCAGCGCGGCGAGGGCCTTGTCACTGTGCCCCTGCAGGTTGTACATCGCGCCCAGGTTGTTGTAGACGCAGGCGGTGAGTTCGTCGTCGTTCATGCGCTCGGCGATCGCGCGGGCGTGCTCGCAGGCGGTCTCCATTTTGCGCCAGGCCGCGGCCTGAAAATAGCCGGTGGCCAGGCTGTTCAACGCATAGGCTTCTTCCAGCGCTTCGCCGTGCTCCAGGCAGATTTTGCGGCTGCGCTCGAAAAGCGCATGAGCCTCTTTCCACCGGC
>JAPKHB010000765.1 GCA_026647295.1 Planctomycetota bacterium
GTTTCCTGTCACCTTGAGATGATGCGGCGAAGTTTCCAGCAGGCGACTTTCTCTCGGCTTCCTGCCGGGCCGCTGCGAACTTTCACACCAACACACCTTTGCTTGAGGGAATTCCGGGTTGGCGCGGGTCAAGGGCCACGGCCTGGCGCAACGCCCGGCCGAGTGATTTGAAGATCACTTCGATTTGGTGATGGGTGTTGCGGCCGGCGAGCAACGTCACGTGCAGCGTCATTTTCGCGTTGAGCGCGAAAGCGCGGAGAAAATCCTCCACCAGCTCGCTGGGGAAATCGCCCGCCTGCGCACTGTTGAAACTCGCTTCGAAATGGAGATAGCCACGGCCGCTGGCGTCCACCACCGTGCGCGCCAGCGCCTCATCGAGCGGCACGTAACTCACCGCGAGGCGGTGCAGGCCCTGGCGATTGCCGAGCGCCTCCAGGAAGGCGGTGCCCAGCGCGATGCCGGTGTCCTCCACCGTGTGATGGGCATCCACCTGCAGATCCCCGCGCGCTTTTAAGCGGAGATCAAAGAGGCCGTGCACTGCCAGCAGGGTGAGCATGTGATCGAAGAAGCCG
>JAPKHB010000766.1 GCA_026647295.1 Planctomycetota bacterium
ATCGGAAGCGAGAATGTTGACATGAGTAGCGACAAACAGGGTGAGAGACCCTGTCGCCGAAAGTCCAAGGGTTCCTGCTTAAAGCTAATCTGAGCAGGGTGAGTCGGCCCCTAAGGCGAGGCCGAAAGGCGTAGTCGATGGGAAACAGGTTAATAGTCCTGTACCTTTATGCAATGCGATGGGGGGACGGAGAAGGTTAGGTGGGCCGGGTGTTGGACGTCCCGGTTCAAGCGTGTAGGCGTGCCCGGCAGGCAAATCCGCTGGGCTTAGCCGAGGCGTGATGACGCAAGGCTCCTCGGAGCCCCAAGCCGCTGAGACCCCGCTTCCAGGAAAAGCCTCTAAGCTTCAGTTGCATGAAGACCGTACCGCAAACCGACACAGGTGGGCAGGATGAAGATTCTAAGGCGCTTGAGAGAACTCAGGAGAAGGAACTCGGCAAATTGATACCGTAACTTCGGGAGAAGGTATGCCCCGGTAGGCTGTAGGGCCTTGCCATCGGCAAGGGTGATCTTCGAAGCGAAGGTCGCCTGCGCCCAGCCCGCCAGCGCAGCCAGCATCTGGCCGGTCTGGTT
>JAPKHB010000767.1 GCA_026647295.1 Planctomycetota bacterium
CGGTGAAGCCGGCGCGCTTGCTGTAGCTGCGCATCTCGATGGCGCAGGCCCGGGCGCCCTCGATCTCGTAGATCGAGCGGGGCAGGGCGGGGTCCTGGACGTAGGCGTCGTAGGCGGCGTCGAAGAGCACCACCGCGTCGTGGGCGCGGGCCCAGGCGACCCAGCGGGCGAGCTGCGCGCGGGTGGCGACGGCGCCGGTCGGGTTGTTGGGCGAGCACAGGTAGAGGCCGGCGGTGCGCGGGCTCAGGCGCTCGGCCAGCGCCGCGACCGCCGCCGCCACCGCCGCGCGCACCCTCGCGTATCCCCCGCTCGTCGCCGAGGCCGTCGCGCTCGAGGCGCGGGCCCGCCTCGTCACCGGCGACACGAAGGTCGTCGATCGCGGCAAGGGCGACGGGGTGTTCATCACCACGTCGGGCGTCGGCCTCGTGCCGGAGGGCGTGAGCGTCGCGCCGTCGCGCGTGCGCCCCGGCGACGCGGTCCTCGTCAGCGGCGACGTCGGCCGCCACGGCGTCGCCGTGCTCTCGGTCCGCGAGGGCCTCGCGTTCGAAACGCCCGTCGAGAGCGATTGCAG
>JAPKHB010000768.1 GCA_026647295.1 Planctomycetota bacterium
CCGCGTGCAGGCGCGCGTCACCTACATTCCCGACTATTTCTGGCCGGAAGCGCGCGCCTTTCTCAAGGCCAACCTGCGCTTGTGGTGGCGGCGGCCCAAGGTCTACTGGCAGGCCTTCCGCTATGCCGCGTTGCGCAGCCTGCGCCAGCGCAGCTCGTCGACCATCAAGCGGTTTGCGCAGGCGGCGTATCTCGTGCAGAATTTCCTGATGCTGCCGGACAGCAAAGGCCCGGCGCGCGCCGGTCGCGTCAGCATCGCCCACTTCTACGCGCATTTCAGTCACGGCCCGACCACGGTGGCCTATTTCGCAAAGTGGCTCACCGGCATCGGCTACAGCTTCAGCGCGCACGCCAAGGATATCTATCTGCAGGAACACGATTTTCTGCGGGAGAAGCTGCTGGGCGCCAGCATGGTGACCACCTGCACGGCATACAATCGCAATTACTTGCAGCAGATCGCCGGCCCCGGCCGCGAGGTGATGCGCTGTTATCACGGCCTCGGCCCCGACCCCGGCCCGCGCCTGGTTCACGCCCCTCCTGGGGGTGCTGCTCCTGGGCTTCCCGCTCGGCC
>JAPKHB010000769.1 GCA_026647295.1 Planctomycetota bacterium
TCGACTCTCTGATCAAGAATATGGGGCACGTGTATTATTTCTTCGCATCTCTAAGTCACCTTGATGAAGTCTTTCGGCAAGAGCAAGATTACGTCTCAACCGAATCGGTCGTGGCGCTCCCCAAGCATTTGACTCAAGGGGTCCGCGTTACTTGTAAGGGCGTCAGTTTGGTTCATAACGGAGTGTCCGTGTTCGACGGCTTCAACCTTGACGTAGCGCCGGGGGAGAAGCTCGGTATTTACGCCCGGACAACGGGGGCGAAAACAGCTTTGGCCAGAGTGCTGGGCGGGCTTGAAACCCCGACCAATGGTGTGGTGCAGTACAACGGCGTTGATCTTCGGTATATTGACCCCAATGCCATCAACCAATGCCGCAGCGTTATGATCGATTCTCAGTTGTCGCTGATCAAGGGAACGATCGAAGAAAATATCGTCATGGGTCGTTCCTATGTCACCTATGATGACCTCAACTGGGCTCTCCGTTTCACTGAACTTGAAGAAGATGTCGAGGGGCGACCTCGGCCTGGTGCGCGCGGTCAAGGCCCACTCGCGCGAGGCCCGGGTGCTGCTC
>JAPKHB010000077.1 GCA_026647295.1 Planctomycetota bacterium
GAAGCGGCTCGTGCGCGGGCAGAAGAAGAGCGGCGGGCGCAACAACGTGGGCCGCATGACGGTGCGCCGGCGCGGCGGCGGGCACAAGCGCCGCTACCGGATGGTGGACTTCCGGCGCTTTGACAAGGACGGGGTTCCCGGGCGCATCACCGCGCTCGAGTACGACCCCAATCGCAACTGCCGCCTGCACCTCCTGGTGTACGCCGACGGCGAGAAGCGCTACGTCCCCGCGGCCCACGGCGTCGAGGTCGGCCAGGTGCTGCACAGCGGCGCGAAGGCCGAGGCCAAGCCGGGCAACAACCTGGAACTGCGCCAGATCCCGGTCGGCCTGCAGGTCCACTGCGTCGAACTCACCCCGGGCCGCGGCGCGCAACTCGCCCGCGGCGCCGGCGCGGCCTGCACCTTGAGCGCCAAGGAGGGCGACTACGCCCTGCTCACCCTGCCCTCGGGCGAGATGCGCAAGGTGCACAGCCGCTGCCGCGCCACCGTCGGCCAGGTCGGGAACCTGGACGCCAACCTGGTCAAGATCGGCAAGGCCGGGCGCAACCGCCACCTGGGCAAGCGCCCCAAGGTGCGCGGCTCGGCCATGAACCCGGTCGCCCACCCCATGGGCGGCGGCGAGGGGCGCCGCGCCGGCGGCCGCCACCCGCGCTCGCCCTGGGGCCAGCTCGCCAAGGGCGGCAAGACCCGCCAGCGCCGCAAGGGCTCCAGCCGCTTCATCGTGCGCGGCCGCAAGCGCGGCCGCCAGGTCGGGAGGTAGCCATGGGACGAAGCCTGAAGAAGGGCCCCTACGTGGACGAACGCCTGTTCCAGCGCGTGAGCGCGCTGGAGCAGACCGGCCGCAAGGAGCCCCTGAAGACCTGGGCCCGGCGCTCCGACATCGTGCCCGAATTCGTGGGCCACACCTTCCTCGTGCACAACGGCAAGACCTTCGTGCGCGTGTACGTCACCGAGGAGATGGTGGGGCACAAGCTGGGCGAGTTCGCGCCGACGCGCGTGTTCCGCGGCCACTCGGGCGTCAAGGCGCCCGCGGCGAGCTAGGGGGGGCCATGGCGGCGCGTAGCAAGCCCGAGGCGCACCTGACCGGGAAGTACTTCCGGGCCCTGCACCGGGGGGCGCGGATCAGCCCCTACAAGGCGCGGCCCGTCATGGACCTGATCCGCGGCAAGCCCGTGGACGTCGCCCTCGAACTGCTCGAGTACGAGCCGCGCCGGGCGGCCCCGATGATCCGCAAGGTCGTCCGCTCCGCCCTGTCCAACGCGTCCAGCGACCTGGGCGTGAACCTGAAGCGGCTGTACGTGGTGGACGCCCGCGTGGACGGCGCCGGGCTCCTGCAGGGCCGGCGGCGCTGGCGGCCGCGCGCCATGGGCCGGGCGTTCCCGATCCTCAAGCGCATGAGCCACTTGAGCGTGATCCTGGGCGAGGTCGCCCAGGATCCGCGCGGCGGCGGGGAGTAGCCACATGGGCCAGAAGACGCATCCGGTCGGCTTCCGCACGGGGATCTACCTGGACTGGGCCTCCCGGTGGTACGCGCCGAAGAAGGACTTCGCGCGCCTCCTGAAGGAGGACCGCCAGATCCGGGACTTCATCCGCAAGGAGTTCTACGGCGCGGGCATCCCGAAGATCGAGATCGAGCGCAAGGCCGACGCCCTGCGCGTGATCGTGCACACCGCCAAGCCCGGGGTGCTGATCGGCCGCAAGGGCGCCAAGGCCGAGGAACTCAAGCAGCAGATCGAAGCGCTGACGAAGCGCCGCGTGGGGCTGGACATCCTGGAGGTGTCACGCCCCGAGCTCAACGCCACCCTGGTGGCGCAGAACATCGCCGAGCAGCTCGTCAAGCGCGCGGCCTACCGCCGCACCCTCAAGCGCGCGATCACCCAGACCATGGAGCGCGGCGCCCTGGGGGTGAAGCTGATCATCGCCGGGCGCCTGGGCGGCTCCGAGATCGCGCGGGTCGAGAAGCAGCAGGCGGGGTCCATCCCGCTCTCGACCCTCAAGGCCGAGATCAGCTACGGCACGGCCGAGGCCCGCACGACCTACGGGGTCATCGGCGTGAAGTGCTGGGTCTACACGGGGACGCTGGCCAAGGCCGAGCCGCGCCGCCGGACCGAGGAGGTCTGACATGCTGATGCCCAAGCGGGTCAAGTGGCGCAAGCAGCAGCGCGGGAAGATCAAGGGCGTGGCGACCCAGGGCAACTTCGTGGCCTTCGGCGAGTACGGCCTGCAGGTCCTGGAACTGGGTTGGATCCCGTCCAACGTGATCGAGGCCGCCCGCGTGGCCGCCGTGCGCGCGGTCCCCGACGCGCGCGTCTACATCCGGATCTTCCCGCACAAGCCGGTCACCTCGACCCCCGAGGAGACCCGGATGGGCACGGGCAAGGGCGAGCCGGACTACTGGACCGCGGTGGTCAAGCCCGGCACGGTGGCGTTCGAGGTCGGCGGCGGCGTGTCGGAGGTCGACGCGCGCCGGGCGATGGCGAAGGTGGCGCACAAGCTCCCGCTGCGCTGCCGCTTCGTGAAGCGGCGGGGCCACTAGGGCGCGGCCGCGCGACGGCATCGGACCACCCGAGGAGACCGAGATGAGGACACGCGACATCCGCCGCCGCGAGACGGGCGACCTCGAGCAGGAGGTGACACGCCTGCGCGTCGAGATCTTCGAGCAGCGCTTCCGCGGCCAGAGCGAGGAGAAGGCCGACCGGGGCGCCACGCGCCGCCACCGCCGGGACATCGCCCGGATCCGCACGATCCTGCGCGAGCGGGCCCTCGGGCTCAACGCGCGCGTCAACCAGCCCGGCGGCTCGCCCCGCCGCGGGGAAGGGAACTAGCCATGGGCCCGGACCAGCAGTCGGGCGGGCGCGGCCGGCGCGTGAGCGTCGTCGGCACCGTCGTCGGCAACAAGATGCAGAAGACGATCACGGTCCGCGAGGACCGCCTCGTCCGCCACGCCCTGTACGGGAAGTTCGTGCGCCGCAGCACCCTGTACAAGGCCCATGACGAGCAGGGCGAGGCGCGCCTGGGCGACCAGGTCGAGATCGCCTTCACCCGGCCCTTGAGCAAGACCAAGCGCTGGCGCCTGGTGCGGGTGATCGCCCGCGACGCCCTGGCGGCCGAGACGCTCGGGGGCGCCGCCGAGGGCGGGGAGGTGGCCTCGTGATCCAGATGCGCTCCTGGCTCGACGTGGCCGACAACTCCGGGGCCAAGCGCTGCACCGCGATCAAGGTGATCGGGCGCGGCAACAAGTCCACGGCGGAGATCGGCGACATCGTCGTCGCCTCGGTCAAGAAGGCCATCCCCTCGTCCCCGATCAAGGCCGGCACGGTGGTGCGGGGCGTGGTCGTGCGGACCCGCAACGCGCAGCGGCGCTCCGACGGCACGTACGTGCGCTTCGACAGCAACGCCATCGTGTTGATCAACGACGACAAGAGTCCCAAGGGGACCCGCGTCTTCGGGGCCGTGGCCCGGGAACTGCGGAAGAAGGGCTTCACGAAGATCGTGAACCTGGCGGCGGAGGTGGTCTGATGCCGTGGCGCGTGCGCAAGGGCGACCTGGTCGCCGTGATCTCCGGCAACGACCGCGGCAAGCGCGGCCGGGTGCTGCGGGTGCTGCCCGCCGCCGAGTCCGGCGGGGCCGGGCGGGTGGTCGTCGAGGGCGTCAACGTGCGCTTCAAGCACCTGCGCCGCAGCCAGCAGAACCCCAAGGGCGGGCGCGTGCGTCGGGAGATGCCCATCCACCTCTCCAAGGTGATGCCCGTGGACGGCGAGACGAGCAAGCCGACCCGCGTGGGGACCGCCGTCGTCGACGGCCGGCGCCAGCGGGTCGGACGGCGCACCGGCAAGCCCATCGGCAAGCCCACCGAAGGCTCGGCGCGCGCCGGGAAGAAGGAGTAGGACCCGTGGCCCGCCTGCGCGACAAGTACTTCCAGGAGATCCGCCCCCGGCTGGCCGAGGCGCTGAAGATCTCCAACCTGCACGCCGTGCCCCGGCTGCGCAAGATCACCGTCTCGTGCGGGGTCGGCCAGGCCAAGGACAACAAGAAGGCGCTGGAGACGGCGCTCAAGGTCCTGGAACGGGTCACGGGCCAGAAGGCCGTCCCCACGCGCGCCCGGGTCTCGGTCGCCCAGTTCCGCCTGCGCCAGGGCATGCAGATCGGGGCGCGGGTGACCCTGCGCGGGCCGCGCATGTACGAGTTCCTGGACCGCCTGATCAACGTGGTCACGCCGCGGATCCGCGACTTCCGCGGCCTGAAGCGCACGCTGGACGGCAGCGGGAACTACAGCATGGGCCTGCACGAGCAGTCGGTCTTCCCCGAGATCGACACGGATCTCCTGGACAGCCCCCAGGGCATGAACATCACGATGACGATCTCCGGGGGGTCGGACGAGAACAGCGCGGCGCTTCTGGAAGCCTTCGGCTTTCCGTTCCGCCGAGAGGAGGCCAGCGTTGGCTAGGAAGTGCCTCATCATCAAGCAGCAGCGAAAGCCCAAGTTCTCCGCTCGGGCCTACACCCGCTGCCAGTTCTGCGGACGCGTACGCGCCGTGTACCGGAAGTTCGGCATCTGCCGGATCTGCTTCCGGAACATGGCGCTTCGGGGCGAGTTGCCCGGCGTCCGCAAGGCCTCGTGGTAGGGGGGTGCGGCGATGGCGATGATCGACACCGTGGCCGACATGCTCACCCGGATCCGCAACGGATTGCGGGTCGGGCGCCCGAGCGTGGACGTGATCGGCTCGCGCCTCAACCGCGCGGTGGCCGAGGCGCTCCAGCGCGAGGGCTACGTGGACGGGGTCCAGGAGGTCCTCGACCCCAAGGGCCACCCGGCCCTGCGGGTGCGGCTGAAGTACGACGGCGACGGCGAGCCCGTGATCTCCCGCATCGGGCGGGTGAGCCGGCCCGGCCGCCGCGTCTACCGCGGCGTGCGGGAGATCCCGCGCGTCCTCAACGGGCTGGGCATCACCGTCTTGAGCACGTCCAAGGGCGTCCTGTCCGACCGCGAGGCCCGCTCCGCGGGCGTGGGCGGCGAAGTGCTCTGTGAGATCTGGTAGGAGGCCGCCATGTCCCGCGTAGGCGTCGTACCGATCGAGATCCCCAAGGGCGTCACCGTGACGGTGGAGCCCGCCCCCAAGGGGCACGCCGTGAACGTCAAGGGCCCCCGGGGCGAGTTGCGCCGCGAGTTGGACCGGGGCATCGCCGCGGTGGTCGACGGCGCCCGCCTCAAGATCCAGCGCGAGGGCGACACGGCGGCGATGAAGGCCCTGCACGGCCTGTGGCGCTCGCTGTGCCAGGGGATGGTGCAGGGGGTGAGCCAGGGCTTCGAAAAGCGCCTGGAGGTGGTCGGCGTCTCGTACCAGGTGTCGATCGAGAAGGGCGCGGTGCGCTTGCAGGTCGGCTTCTCGCACCCCGTGCTGGTCCCCATCCCGGCGGGCCTCAAGGTGGAGTGCCCCGGTCCGACCCAGGTCCTGATCCAGGGCTGTGACAAGCAGTTGGTGGGCGAGTTCGCCGCCCGCCTGCGCCGGGTGCGGCCGCCCGAGCCGTACAAGGGCAAGGGCGTGCGCTTCTTCGGCGAGCAGATCTCGCTCAAGCCCGGCAAGAGCTTCGTGAGCGGAGGGGGCTAGGCCATGAATCGCACCCAGCGTCTCGAGCGCCAGCGGCGCAACCGGGCCTTCCGCGTGCGCAAGCGCGTGCGCGGCAGCACGGCGCGGCCGCGGGTCACGGTCCACCGCACGAACCTGCACATCTACGCCCAGGTCGTCGACGACGAGAGCGGGCGCACGCTGTGCGAGGCTTCGAGCCTCTCGCTCAAGCTCCCCTACGGGGGCAACGTGGCGGCGGCCCGCCAGGTCGGGGCCGAACTCGGCCGCAAGGCCGCGGACCTCAAGATCACCCAGGTCGGGTTCGACCGGGGCCGGTTCAAGTACCACGGACGCGTCAAGGCCCTGGCCGACGCGTTGCGGGAGACGGGCATCCAGTTCTAGGGCGCGCGGCGCCCCCAGATGGCGGAGTACCCATGCGGCGAGAGATGGACACGGTCGACCCCGAAGGCCTTGACCTGACGGACAACGTCGTCAAGATCAACCGGTCGGCCAAGGTGATGAAGGGCGGCCGGCGCTTCGGCTTCAGCGCGCTCGTCGTGGTGGGGGACGGCCGGGGGGTCGTCGGCCTGGGCTTCGGCAAGGCGCGCGAGGTGCCTCCGGCCGTCGAGAAGGGCGTCACCGACGCCAAGAAGCACCTCGTCCGCGTGCGGCTGCGCGGGACCACCATCCCGCACGCCGTCACGAGCGGCTACCGGAGCAGCACGGTGAAGTTGATCCCCGCCGCGCCGGGCACGGGGATCGTGGCCGGCGCCGCCGTCCGGGCGGTGCTGGAGGCCGCGGGGGTCAGGGACGTGCTCAGCAAGGCGCTGGGCAGCAAGAACCCGGTGAACCTGGCCAAGGCCACCTTCGAGGGGCTGCGGTCGATGCGCACGCGCCGCGAGGTCATCGAGCGGCGGGGAGTCGAGATCTCATGAGGCTCGCGGACGTTCGCAGGATCCAGGTCTCCCGCGCGACGCGCAAGAAGCGCCGCCGCGTCGGGCGGGGCCAGGGCTCGGGCTGGGGCACGACGGCCGGCCGGGGCAACAAGGGGCAGGGCTCGCGCACCGGCTCCAAGCGCCGGCTGCGCTTCGAGGGCGGCCAGATGCCCCTGTACCGGCGCCTGCCCAAGAAGGGCTTCTCCAACGCGGGCTTCGGCGTCGAGTTCCACGTGGTCAACGTGGGGGCGCTGGACCGCACCTTCGAGGCCGGTGCGGAGGTGAGCGTCGAGAGCCTGCGCCGGGCGGGCCTGGCGCCCAAGCGGGCGCGCTTCATCAAGGTCTTGGGGCACGGGGACCTGGGCAAGGCCCTGGCGATCCGCTGCCACGCCGTGAGCGCGGGCGCACGCGAAAAGGTCGAGGGCGTCGGCGGGCGCATCGAGGTGCTGCCGACCCGGGCCGAGCACCGGCCCAAGCACGAGAAGAAGCCCCGGCGCGCCGGGGCGAAGGACAGCGCCTCGTGATCGGGAACCTGGCCAACCTCTTCCGGGTGCCCGAGATCCGCCGGCGGATCCTGATCACCCTCGGCTTCCTGCTGGTGTACCGGCTCGGGTCCAACGTCCCGATCCCGGGGGTGGACCTGCCCGCGCTCCAGACCCTGGGCGACCGGACCGGGGGCGGCGCCTTCACCACGATGTTCAACATCATCAGCGGGGGCGGCGTCTACTCCTGCGCGCTGTTCAGCCTGGGCATCATGCCGTACATCTCGGCGAGCATCATCTTCAGCCTGCTCACCAAGGTGGTGCCGAGCCTCGAGGCGGTGGCCAAGGAAGGCGCCGCGGGCCAGCGCAAGATCAACCAGTGGACCCGGCTCGCCACGGTGCCCCTGGCGCTGGTCCAGTCGGTGATCCTCGTGGCCAACGTGTACCGCGACCCGACCCAGTTGGGCGTGGCGCTCCTGCCCGGCGGCTTCGGGATCGCCCTGGGGGCGATCCTCACCCTCACGGCCGGGACGATCCTCCTGATGTGGATCGGCGAGCAGATCACCGAATACGGGATCGGCAACGGCATCTCGCTCCTCATCATGGCCGGCATCATCGCCAGCGTCCCGGACGCGGTGATCCGCCTCGTGGCCAGCGAGCAGGGCGCCCTGCTGCCCCTGCTGCTCCTGATCCTCTTCGTGGTGATCGTGGTGGTCGTGGTGTTCATCACCAAGGGCACCCGCAAGATCCCGGTCCAGTACGCCAAGCTGACGCGCGGGCGGCGGGTCTACGGGGGGCAGCGCCACTTCCTGCCCCTCAAGGTGAACCAGGCCGGCGTGATGCCCGTCATCTTCGCCAGCGCCCTGCTCTCCTTCCCGCAGCTCGTCTCCGACGCGCTGGGCTGGGGGACGGTCCGGGACGCCTTCCTGCCGGGCGCGTTCTGGTACACGGCCCTCACCATCGTGCTGATCTTCTTCTTCTCGTTCTTCTGGAACTCGCTCATGTTCAACCCGGTGGAGATGAGCAAGAACATGAAGGAGCACGGGTCGTTCATCCCCGGCATCCGGCCGGGGCGGACCACCGCCGAGTTCCTCGAGAAGGTGATGGTGCGCATCACCCTGGCCGGCGCCACGTTCCTGGCCCTGATCTCGCTGCTGCCCCAGCAGGCCGCGGTGTGGATCTCGCCCACGGTGCCGACCGACGTCGCGCTCTTCCTCGGCGGCACCTCCATCCTGATCGTCGTGAGCGTGGCGCTGGACCTGGTCGACAAGCTCAACAGCGCCCTGCTGATGCGAAACCAGGGCGGGTTCATGGAATGACGATGGGCATGCGCCTCGTCCTCCTCGGGCCCCCCGGCGCCGGCAAGGGCACCCAGGCGGCGCGCCTGTGCCGCGCGCTCGGGCTGGTGCACCTGTCGACCGGGGACCTCCTGCGCCACGCCGTGGCGGCCGGCACGCCGCTCGGGGCCCAGGCCAAGGGCTACATGGACCGCGGGGCCTTGGTGCCCGACGACCTGGTCCTCGCGCTGGTCCGGGAGCGGCTGGGCGAGGCGCCCCCCGGGCAGGGCTTCCTGCTCGACGGGTTTCCGCGCAACGCCGCGCAGGCCCGGGCGCTTGACCGGGAGTTGGGCCCGGACGCGGTGGAACTCGTGATCCACCTCTCGGCCGACCCCGAGGAATTGGTCCGGCGGCTCCTCGCCCGGGGCCGGCAGGACGACCGCGAGGCGGTCATCCGCGACCGGCTGCGGGTCTACGCCGAGGAGACCCGGCCTCTGGTCGAGTGGTACCGCGCGCGGGGCATCCTGCGCACGGTGGACGGGATCGGCAGCGTGGACGAGGTCCACGGCCGCATCCACGCCGTCCTCGAGGCCCATCGGGCCGAGGCAGGCGCCTGATGGCCCGCGAGGACAACCTGCGTCTGGAGGCCCGGGTCGTGGAGGCGCGACCCAACGCCATGTTCGTCGTCGAGTTGGAGAACGGGCACCAGGTGCTCGCCCACATCAGCGGCAAGATGCGCGTCAACTGGATCCGCATCCTCCCGGGCGACCGGGTGACCGTCGAGATGAGCCCCTACGACCTGACCAAGGGGCGGATCGTGTACCGCGAGTAGGAGGCCGCCGTGAAGGTTCGTTCGAGCGTCAAGAGGATCTGCGAGGACTGCCGGATCATCCGCCGCCACGGCAAGGTGCGGGTGATCTGCAAGGACCCCCGGCACAAGCAGGTCCAGGGCTGACCCCCGGAGAGTTTGGCGCGGCCCCCCGGCCGCCAGAGAGGTGCGCAGCATGCCCCGTATCGTCGGCGTAGACATCCCGGACAACAAGGCGACGTTCGTCTCCCTGCAGTACGTGCACGGGGTCGGCAAGCGCAGCGCCTTGCGCCTGTGCGAGGCGCTCGGCCTCGACCCGACCCGGCCCGCCCGGGAACTGAACGACGAGGAACTGGCCCGGCTGGCCAGCCTCCTCGAGTCGCAGTACGTGGTCGAGGGCAACCTGCGCCGGCAGGTGCAGCAGAACATCGCCCGCCTCAAGGAGATCGCGTGCTACCGGGGGCTGCGCCACCGGCGCGGGCTCCCCGTGCGGGGCCAGCGGACCAAGACCAACGCCCGCACCCGCAAGGGCCCGCGCAAGACGGTGGCCGGCAAGAAGAGCGTCAAGGAGCTGCGCTAGGCCCCGGGCGGCCCCCCGGGGGGGCGCCCAGCCCCTCCCACGGCCCCGGCCGGGGGACCCGGGCCCCCGGATCGCCCCGTCCCCGTCCCCAACCCGTTGCCAGGAAACGACTTAGGCTGGTCGGCAAGAAAGTTGCAAGGCGGTCAGCCCCGTCCTACCCTCGGCGGTTCTTGACTTTCAGAGCCGCGTTCCCCCGGCGGAGGTCCAATGGCCGGCAAGAAGAAGATCCGCAAGAACGTCCCCCGGGCGGTCGTGCACGTGCACGCCTCGTTCAACAACACGATCGTGACCTTCGCCGCCCCCAACGGGGAGACCCTGTGCTGGGACAGCGCGGGGACGATCGGCTTCAAGGGCTCGCGCAAGTCCACCCCGTTCGCCGCCCAGAAGGCCGCCGAGCGGGCGGCCGAAAAGGCCGTGAAGATGGGGGTGCGCGAGGTCGAGGTGCGCATCAAGGGCCCCGGGAGCGGCCGCGAGTCGGCCGTGCGCAGCCTGCAGGCGCGGGGGATCAAGGTACGAGCCATCGAGGACGTCACGCCGTTGCCCCACAACGGCTGCCGTCCGCGCAAGCGGCGCCGCGTCTAGACGCGCGGCGGCCGCGGCGTCCCGCCGCCGCGGCCCGCCCGCATCGAAGGTCGTCGCCGCGGGGGCGACAAGCACGAGGACCCAGGCCGCGGGGGACCCCGAGGGGGCCCGACGGCCGCCTGGCCGCCGCGCGGCGGGCCGGACCTTTCACGAGGCGCCGGCCGCCCGCCGAGGCGAAGGCACCAGATTCGAAGGCGCGCGGCTCCCCGGCGGGCCCGCGCCCCCGAGGCCCAACCCACGAGACATGTTCGGCGAGGGCGCGCGCCTGGGCGCGGCGCGACCCGCCGGTTCGCCCCGCGGCCCCCGCGGGGCACAGGAGGTCATGGAATGAGGATCCGCTGGCGCAACCTGGAGCTGCCGACGAAGGTCGTCGCCGACTCGGCCACCCGCACGGACGCGTACGCGCGCTTTACCGCCGAGCCGTTCGAGCGCGGGTACGGCGTGACCATCGGCGACGGCCTGCGCCGCGTGCTGCTCTCCTCGATCGAGGGCACGGCGGTCACGTCCGTCAAGATCCAGGGCGTGCGCCACGAGTTCTCCTCGATCGAGGGCGTGAAGGAGGACGTGACCGACATCGTGCTCGCCCTCAAGCGGCTGCGCGTGCGCTTCCACACCGACGACCCGAAGGTGCTGCGCATCGAGCGCAAGGGGCCGGGCCCCGTGACGGCGGCCCACATCCTGGCCGACGCCTCCGCGGAGGTGGTCAACAAGGACCTCCACATCTGCACCCTCACCGCGCCGGTGGACTTCGAGTGCGAGATCGAGGTGCGCCGCGGCCGGGGCTACGTGACGGCCGAGGAGAACGCCCGCGAGGAGCAGGAGATCGGCGTGATCCCGCTGGACTCGGTGTTCTCGCCGATCCAGCGCGTGCGCTACCGCGCCGAGAACACCCGCGTGGGCAAGCTGACCAACTACGACCGGCTGATCCTGGAGATCTGGACCGACGGCACCATCACGCCGGAGAGCGCCCTGGTCGAGGCCAGCAAGATCTACCGCAAGCACCTCAACCCGTTCATCCAGTTCTTCGACACCGGGCGCGACCTGCTGGCCGAGCGCCCCTCCGACCCCCTCGGGGGCCTGTCGTTCTCGGGGCTGGGGGGCCTGCTGGGGGGCAACGCGGCCGAGGCGCCGGCCGCCCGGGCCGCCTCCTCCGGGCCGTCCGACGTCGCGCGGCTGCGCCAGTCGATCGAACTGCCCATCGCCGCCCTGGACTTGAGCGTGCGGGCGAGCAACTGCCTGGAGGCCGAGGGGATCCAGACCATCGGCGACCTGGTGCGCCTGGACCACGACCAGCTCATGGGCCTCAAGAACTTCGGGCGGACCTCCCTCAAGGAGATCTCGAAGAAGCTCGAGGAGATGAACCTGCGGCTCGGGATGGACGTGGACGCCATCCGCGAGGGCACGCTGCAGTCCGAGCGGCACGAGGACTAGGGGGGGCCCCGGGCCCCGCCGCCGAAGGAGTGAACCCGCCATGCGCCACCGCGTCGCCGGAAAGAAGCTGAACGCCGACACCCAGCACCGCCAGGCGCTGCGGCGCAACCTGGCCCGCTCGCTGATCCTGCACGGGCGCGTCTCGACGACGCTCACCAAGGCCAAGGCGATCCGGCCCTACGTCGAGAAGTTGGTCACCCGGGCGCGGCGGGCCGCCGCGCTCAAGGACCACGACCCGGGCGCCTACGTGCACCAGGTGCGCCTGCTCGGGCGGGAGATCCCGGACCGGGCGGTCTTGAGCCTGCTGGTGGACCGGATCGGGCCGATGTGCAAGGACCGTCCGGGCGGCTACACGCGCATCGTCCGTGAGGCCCACAACCAACTGGGAGACAACGCGCCCAAGGCGATCTTCGAGTTCGTGGACCGGCCGGCGGAACCCGACGCAGAGTAGGACGCGCGGGGGAGGGCCGAGGGGGTGCGCGCCGCGCCTCCCTTGGCCCGGATCCCGCGCGGGCGGGACGGGCCCGGATCGGCCGCCCGGCGCCTATACTGCCCC
>JAPKHB010000770.1 GCA_026647295.1 Planctomycetota bacterium
CGGCGTGTGAAGCGTATGGGCTGGGCGTGATCCCCTGGAGTCCACTGGCGGGCGGCGTGATCGCCGGGGCGCTGAAGAAGGCCGAGGAAGGCCGCCGCACCGAAGGCTGGGTCGCGGAGCGGATCGAGAAGCTGCGCCCGCAGCTGGAGCAGTGGGAAGCGTGGTGCGCCGGGCGCGGCGAGCACCCCGCCGATTGGACCTCCTCCAACGTCGCGCACATGAAACAGCAGCTCCAGCGGCTCGGCTTCGCCTACGACTGGAACCGTGAAGTCAACACCTGCGCCCCTGAGTACTACCGCTGGAACCAGTGGTTCTTCCTCAAAATGCTGGAGGGCGGGCTCGCCTACCGCCGCAAAGCGCTCGTAAACTGGTGCCCCGACTGCGGTACGGTGCTGGCAAATGAGCAGGTGGTGGACGGTTGCTGCTGGCGCCATGAGAGCACGGCTGTCGAGCAGCGCGAGTTGGAACAGTGGTTTCTGCGTATCACTGTCTATGCCGACGAGTTACTGCGCGACATGGATCAGCTCGAAGGTGGCTGGCCGGACCGCGTGCTTTCCATGCAGCGGAACT
>JAPKHB010000771.1 GCA_026647295.1 Planctomycetota bacterium
GGCCGAGCGCGCCCGCGTCCAGTGGTCCTCGGTCCTGCGGGCCGAGTGCCGGGACGTCGCGCGGGAGCGGCTGGAGTTCACCTGGCCGGGCTCGCCCATGCGGATCGCGGTCGACCTCGCCGCGGCCGGCGAGGGCCGGCTCCTGCTCCTGCCGCCCATCGACGAAGGCGCGGAACCAGGAACGCGGCGCGACTGCCCGCTCATCTCCATGCGCGAGGACGCGCCCGCCGCAGAGTTGGTGCCCGAGCGCTGGCCGCGCCGTCGCGCCGCAGCGCTGCCCGCCGCGGACCGCTTCGTGTGACACCGCGACGGCCGGCCGCGCGAATTCCACCTGACCGATCACGCGCTCGCGCTCTGGCGCGATCGCGGCGGCCGCGGCCTGCCGCCCGGTTTCGTCACCGCCGCCGAGCTGCCGGCGCGCGCCCATCTCGCGATGCAGGCGGCGCTGCAGCCCTTTGTCGACAACGCGATCTCCAAGACCATCAACGTGCCGGCGGACTGCCCCTTCGCGGAGTTCCGCGAGATCTACGACCTTGCCTACGACCAGGGCCTGAAGGGCGTGACCACCTT
>JAPKHB010000772.1 GCA_026647295.1 Planctomycetota bacterium
GGGTGCGTGCCGCCGGGCGCCACTTCGATTCGGGAGTTGATTCTCGAAAATCGCGGCAACTACGAGCTGGAAATCCTGGGCGCGGCCACGAGCACGAACTACTTCATCGCCCTGACCAATTTGAACGGCTTGCGCCTCGCGCCCAATGCCGCGGTGAGAGTTTCCTTCGCCTTTCGTCCCGACCGGCTGGGCGCATTCAGCGACAGCCTGCGGATTCGCACTTCCGATCCCAGCCAGCCGTTGCTCAAGGTGTATTTCCGCGGCTGCGGCTCAGCGAGCGCGCCGGTGATCACCTCGCCGGATACGCTGCGTGCCACCGAAGATGTCGAGGCGATCTACGTTGCAACCGCCAGCGATCCCGATGGGTCGCAACCGGCGTTCCGATTTCTGAACTTGCCGCGCTGGCTGGCAGCGACCGGCGATACCGTGCGCGGCACGCCGCGCGAAGGCGACGGCAATACCTCTTTCACCATTATCGCATCCGATGGCTTTTTTGCGGATACGCTGGCCGTCATCGTGCTGGTCTCGCCGGTGAATGATGCGCCGGTGTTCGATTCGCTTGGCGCCTT
>JAPKHB010000773.1 GCA_026647295.1 Planctomycetota bacterium
GTACGTGTTGAACACGAACCTGGTTGGCACGTTGAACTGCCTCGAACTCGCGCGCCGTCACAACGCGGCCGTGATCTTTCTGTCAACGAGCCGCGTCTATCCGATGGAGACGATCAACGGCCTCAATTACGTCGAGCGCGAAACCCGTTTCGATTTGGGCGACAACGCACACGTGCCCGGCGTATCTGCCGAAGGTTTCTCCGAGGCGTTCCCGCTCGAAGGCACAAGGTCGCTCTACGGTGCAACGAAACTCTGCTCGGAACTCGTGATGACCGAATACCTCGCCATGTACGGCCTGCGCGGCATCATCAACCGGTGCGGCGTGCTCGCAGGACCGTGGCAAATGGGCAAGGTCGACCAAGGCGTCGCGGTACTGTGGGCGGCGCGACATGTCCTCGGCGGTACTTTGAACTACATCGGCTTCGGCGGCACAGGCAAACAGGTCCGCGACCTGCTCCACATCGACGATCTGCTCGACCTCGTGCTCCACGAGATCGACCACATCGACGCGTTGTCCGGCAAGACCTTCAACGTCGGCGGCGGCCGCGCGGTGTGCCTGTCCCTGCTCG
>JAPKHB010000774.1 GCA_026647295.1 Planctomycetota bacterium
GGCTTCGCCGCCGGCGACCTGGATCTCGTCCATCGTCCGCAACCCGGCGCGCACGCTCTCGGCCGCGCCGGCCGCCAGCCCGTCCCACGCGGGATCCCCGGTGAGGTTGGCAAATGGAAGGACCGATACGACCGGCCGCGTCGCCGCCGCCGCGACCGCCGCCGCCGCCGGCTCCGGCACCGCGGCCGCCTGCCCGTGCGATTGCGCGGCCGCGCCGCGCCCCCGCGCCAAGAATGCCCACCCCGCCCCGAGCGCCGCGATCCCGGCGATCGCCAGCGCCGCCCACAGCGCGCCGCGGCCCGCGCCCCGGGGCCGCGCCGCACGCCGCGCCCCCGCCAGCGCCTCCCCGAGCTCCGCGGCCGATGGATAACGATCCTCCGGCCTCTCCGACAGCGCGCGCTCGAGGACCCCCCGCACCGCATTCGATATCCGGGGATCCGGGGCGCCTCCCGGCGCGGGGCGCCCCGCTTCGCCGGGCTCCCCGAGCAGCTCGAATCCCAGGATCCCCAGCGCGAACACGTCGCTGCGCGCGTCGAGGGGCTCGCCCCGGCGCTGCTCCGGGGACATGT
>JAPKHB010000775.1 GCA_026647295.1 Planctomycetota bacterium
CAAGCTGCCGGCGGCCGCTGACGGCGCGCCCAGCCACGTGATGGCGAGGTTGCGTGATTTCTGGACCAACGACAGTCACTACGAAATTCGCTGGTGGGAATTCACGCGGTTTGCCGCGCTTGGCAATGGCCGCTGGCTCGCCGGCAATCCCGGCGTCGAGTATGTGATCTATGCTGAGAACAGCGGCGGTTTCAAAGTTGAACTCCCCGAGGCCAGCGGCCAAATTCAAGGCCAGTGGTTCAACACCAAAACCGGTTTGTGGAGCGCGGTTTTCTCCGGCGCCGGCGGCGCAGCGGTGGCTTTGAAACCGCCGGCAGAGGAGTGTGTGGCGTACATCTCGGTGAAGAGGTAGGTTGACAATGTCAAGTTAATCCTCACGCTCCCTTGATGGTCATGCTGGAAACATCCTTTTCAGCATACTGCACAGTCGTTGAAATCGCTGCGACTCAGCAGTTGCTGAAACGGACTCATCCTGAGTGACACGTTTGGCAGGTGAATCCGTTGGGTTGACCTTGTCAAGGTTGTCGGTTTTCTTTTGCTGCGGACGAGTTCTTGGACAGGATTCACG
>JAPKHB010000776.1 GCA_026647295.1 Planctomycetota bacterium
CAAGGACGGTCGCAACGACGTGGCGATGGCCGCGAGCTACGCGCTCGGCCAGCTCCCCGCGGACGAGGTCGTGGGGCCGGCGGTGGAGCTGCTCCGCGCCGAGGACACGGCGCCCGCCGTGCGGGCGCGCGCCCTCCAGGTGCTCTCCGGCGTGGGCGGCCCCGAGGCGCGGGACGCCATGCTGGCCGGGCTGGAGGACCCGTCGAGCGAGGTCGTGACGGCCGCCGTGCAGGCGCTCGCCAACGCCGACCATGTCGATGCCCGCTGCCGCGAGCGCGCTGAAATGCGCTGCCGCCTGTTCGACGTCTTCCTCGAGCGTGGCGGCGATGCGGCCGTGGTCCACGGCGAGGTCGGCCCGGAAGCGGGGGGCGCCGGTGCCGTCGATCACCGTGCCGCCGGTAATGACCAGATCCCACGGCGCCTCCTGGGCGCGCGCGGGCGCCGTGATGACCAGGAGGAGCGAAACGCCGACTGTCGAGAGTGTGCGAAGCATGCTCTATTCTTGGCGTCCGGGACCAACTCGGCCAGACCCACTTCACTCGATTCAGTGACCGCACTCCCGGAGTAC
>JAPKHB010000777.1 GCA_026647295.1 Planctomycetota bacterium
CGGCGCTCCTGGCCCTGTGCGTCATGGGTCTCGGAGGCTGCGGCGAGGAGGATCGGACCGCGCAGCGGACGACCGATCAGGAAGAGCAGGAAGGGGCCGCCGACACCGGGCTCACCGGCGACGAGCCGGGCCAGCCGGACGTCGAGCCGCGGAACGTCCCCCCGGCGCCGATGGTCGGCGGCGGCGAGCAGGAGGCCGAGGCCGAGCGCGAGGACCTCCCCGGTGCGGGAGTTCACGACGGGAAGCTCCCCCTTCGCCCGCCAGGTCTCCCTCTCGCGGGGGGAGAAGCGGCCGGCGCGGTTCACGGGGGCGAGCCCCGCGACGCACCGGAACCCCGGCCGCCGGGCGGCCTCCAGCACGGCGAGCCCCCGCCGAGGCTGTGGCCGACGAGAGCGGCCCGCCCGGGATCGAGGAAGGGGGCCCCGGGGAGCGCCCCCCCGACGAGGGCCTCCAGCACCGCGGCGACGTCCTCCTGGTGGGTCCTCCAGGACATCGCGCGGAACAGGTCCTTCCGCGGGTAGGCCTCCCCGTCGGGGCCGGTCCCGTTGTGGGAGAAGTCGAACACCAC
>JAPKHB010000778.1 GCA_026647295.1 Planctomycetota bacterium
GGAGACCAAGGCGCCGTCGAAGCCGAGACGACCGATGCCGGGCAGGCGCAGGGCGGGTCGGTCGAGGTCCAACCCGAAGTGGAGCCCGAGGACGTTGAGCTCGATGCCTTCCTGCACACCGACGCTCACGCCCAGCAGGCCGAGCAAAGAGAACTGCAGCCCGGACCCGGAAGGCGACACTCCGAGCGGACGCGTGACGGGGCGATAGTCCTTGCCGATCGCGTTCGCCGGCAGGTCGAGGCGCAGCGCCGGCACCTCGCGGCCGATGTGGGCGAGGAAGGTGTTGCTGTTCGGGCCCGGCCAGGTCCGGTACGTGTCGTTGAACGGGTAGCGCTGCACCGCCGCCTCGATGCGGTCGATCAGCGCTTCCACGCCCTCGCCGCGCCGGTCGACGAGCAGATCGGGCCGGCTCCCGAACCACAGGGCGTCGGGTGCGGCGGCGTTCAGCCGGACGTGCGGCGGCCCGCCCGCGGGGGCGGCCTCGAACTCGTGCACGCCGGGGAGGATGCCCTGGAACCGGGTCGTCAGCCCCGGACGAACGACGCCCAGCGGCCGGCCGTCCATGGCG
>JAPKHB010000779.1 GCA_026647295.1 Planctomycetota bacterium
CGGGCGAGCGCGCGACGGCTGTTCGCGACGCGAATGACCGCGACGCCCGGAGGCGCCGCCCCGCGCTTCTCGCAGACCACCGCGGCCGCGCCCGCCGCCACCGCGTCCGCGATGAAGTCGTGTCCGTCGGCCGCGCCGCCGCGCGTCGCGACGAAGAGGTCCCCTTTGCGCACGCGGCGCGAGTCGCCGCGCACACCCAGGATCTCCACGCCGGTGTCGCCGGACGTTTCGAGCGGAGAAATCACCGCGAGCAGTTCGCGAAGATTCACGGCGCCGCGCCCCCTTCCGCCGCCGCGGCGAGCGAAGACGCCGCGGCGGCGGGCGCGGCGGGGGCGACCGGCGCCGTCGGGCGCTTCGCCGAAGAGCACGCGCCCGGCCTCGTCACCTACGTCCTCGCGCGCCACCTCGAGGCGCGAGGGCGGACGGTGCCCCTGCGCGCGGTCTTCACGTCGGCGGAGCCGCTCCTCGAGATCCAGCGGGAGACGATCGAGCGCGCCTTCGGCTGCCGGGTCTTCGACTACCTCGGCTCGGCGGAGCGCGCGATCTTCGCGGGCGAGTGCCCGGAGC
>JAPKHB010000078.1 GCA_026647295.1 Planctomycetota bacterium
ATGCTCGGGGTGTAGTCCGGCGAGAGCCAGGCGCCCGTCGCGTAGTCCTTCTGCGGCACGGGCATGTAGGGATAGGGGTACGGGCAGCCCTTGGGCAGCGCCCGCTGCGCGATCCAGGCGTAGTCCGAAAGCGCCCCGGGCTTGGCCGGCGCCCGTTTCGCATGGGCCGGGCCCAACATCAGCACGCGGTCCAGCGGTAGATTGCGAGCCGCGGCGGGCCCCTCCCCGAGTTGGCGGGCCGTCTGCCCCGCCTTGAGGGCGGCTTCCGCCTCGAACCGCCGCTGCCGGGCCACTTCGATCGCCCGCTGCGCCGCCGGCAGGAACCGTTCGCCATAGTCCCCGAGCACCTGGTAGGGCTGCTCCAGGCTCGGCCAGGGCGTGCGCACGCGCACCCAACGGAAGCGCCAGGTGCCCGGCGCCGCCTCGTCCTGGTACGCCTGCACGAAGACGCCCTCGCGCGCCAGGCGCGCATACTCGGCGTAGAGCTGCTCCTGGGACGCCCGCTGGCCCACGTCCACGCCAAACTTGCGCACGGGCTCGTAGAGCCTGCGAATCGGATTCCATGCCAGGGCAAAGACATCCGGGGGCCGGCCCCAGGCATCGTCGAATCCGGTCGCCTGGTACGTGAACGACCGCGCCGCGGGGGTCGGCGCATCGCCCCAGGGCTCGCGCTGCCCCGGCGCGACCGCCCCCCCGGGGCCGGCGAACGGGCCCGGCCCCGGCGCGTAGGGGTCGAAGATCGGGACCGCCGCCTGGTACGCCGCCGGGCGCCGACGCAGGTGGGCCGGCATGGGCCTTCGGTGCAGGCCGCCGGTGCCGTCGGTGAACACCCACTCCTCCATCACAGCCCCCCCGTGGCCCCGAGGCCCTCGAGCCACTCGTCGTGATCGTCGCGCGAACCAAAGCCCCCGGGGCCCCCACTCGCCCGGTAGGGGGTGTTGAGGTCAAGGGCGGCCCCCCCGTCCGGGAAGGCGAGCGACCCGGGCGCCCTAAGCCCGTACGGGACCCGGCCCGTGCCCGGAGGGAAACTGGGGTACGCGGCGACCGGGGCGGTGGGCGGGGCCGGCTCCACGGATACCGGCGGCTCCGGCGCCAAGTCGACCTCCGCCGGGGGCGGTCGCATCCCAGGGGACAACGGAGCGGGCAGCACGTAGGGTGGAGTGTACCCGGAGAAGGAGGGCGGTTCGGTCACCCGCAGGGCCGGCGCACCGACCCCGCCGGCCGGCGGCCCCCAACTCGCCGGCCCCTGCGCGAACGCCGAACGCTGCTGCTCGGCGTGCCGGTTGCGCGCGGCCGTCACCGCCTCCTGGAACCGCTCCAGGCCCTCCGCTCCGCTCTGGAGGAACTGGGGCAAGGGCAGGCTCGCCAGCCCCCCGGCGCTCGCCCACGGCCGCCGAACCGTTGGCCCGCTGGAGGGGACAAGGCGCGGCGCCAGCCGCCCCAGGGGCCGGGGAAGCCCTCGCTCTTCCGAGAGCCGGTACCGCGCGTTGCCCGCCATGGCCACCTCCTTGGCTCGCCGCCGCTACGGCTGGATGTCCTTCAGCCGCGCCACCGAGCCCACGCCCAGGGTCGCAAAGCCCATGTTGAGCTCCAGGTCCGAGTAGAGCATGTCCGCCGCCCCCGAGGTGCGGTGCGGCCCGTCCACGCGGATCCCGGCGCCGGTGTCCTCGTTGTAGAACCACACCAGGCCCCCCAGTTGGGGCTCGTCGTCCCGCGGGCCCAGCACCACGAGGTAGATGGAGGTGGTGTTGGCCGTCTCCGTGTTCAGGATGAAGTCCGACACCAGGATCGGGACGCCCAGGTAGTGCAGGAGCGGCGCGCCCAGGATCGGGTCCGGCAGCGTCGCCGGGGTGAACCCCGCCGCGTGGCACAGCCCCGCAAAGCGCCGGTACTGGAGCCGGTTCATCACGAACGCCCGCGGCAGGCCCCCGTCCCACGGGAAGACCGTCTCGATCAGGCGGTCCAGGTCCTGGAGCGCGAACGGCGTCCCCGCGCCCGCGGCGGGCTGGAGGACGCCGGCGGCGTACTCGCCGGAGAGCGCCTGGAGGCCCGCGGGCTCCGGGTCGACGCCCGTCCCGTAGATCAGCTTCTCGCCCACCGTGTTCCACATCGCCAGCATCTTGGCCTCGATCTGCTGCTGGAACACGTCGTTGACCATGCTCACGTTCTGGGCGACCTCGCCCGTCACCTCGACCTTGGTCGCCATGCGCCGCAGGTCGAACTTGCGCGCCGGCGTCACGTACGTCGTCTCCGACGCGTCCGCGTTGCCCCCCGAGGTGATGAACGCGGCCGTGGCGAGCACGTCCACCTGCGTCACCTGCAGGCTGTCGCCGCGCACCGCGATCTTCGGCAGGCGCGGCAGCAGCTGGTCCGTGGGGTTGTTGACGACGTACGCCCCGAGCACCTGCGGGTGCGAGAGCAGCAGGGCCTGGGCCTTGGACACAGATGCCATAGCGAGTTCTCCTTCGGGCCCGCAACGGGCCGGCTGACGTCAGTACCTCTCCAGGGCGGCCGCCTACGCGACCGGCCCGTAGTTCACCTCCTGGCGCCGGGGCACCCAGCGGAACTGCCACGAGTCGCTGGTTCCGGCCCGATCGTCCCGAAACGGCTGGAGCATCAGGCCCATGGCGTAGCGGTGCGCGACGTCCGCGTACCAGTCCATGAGGTCCGGCCGCCCGCTCGCCAGGAACGCCTGGCGCACCGTGGGCGAGCGATAGTCAAAGGCGTAGCCGCCGATCCGGGGGTCAAAACGCAGCTTCACGCCCTTGTAGTTGTCGGGGGGCGGCCCCCAGGCGCTGTCAAAGCCGTTCACCAGGGCCACGCGCTGGGGCGCCGGGGGCGGCGGGACGAACTGCCGCACGGGATGTACGTCCAACAGCGGGAGGTCCTCCCAGGCGGGCTGCGCGGCGTCCCAGCCCAGGTCCATCGCCGCCGCGCCCCCGGGCATCTCCGCCGCTCCGACCGGAAGCATCCCGAACGGCTCAAGGCCCTCGGCGAGCGGGCGCTCGAAGTCGGAGAAGCGAACGGAGGGTCCGGGGGAGATGGCGGGGAGCGCCCCGATCGACACCCCGGGCCGCTCGTCGCGCCGACCGGCGATGCCCGAGCCTCCGGATCCAAGGGGAAGCCCGGGCCGGCCGCTGGCCGAGTCCCGAGCCAGGCGGGCGCCCTCGGGCAAGGCCGGCGTCGGCGGAAGGCCCGCCGCACCCGTGCCGAATCGCGGCCCGGCGACCCGGCGCGGCCGGGCGGGGACTCCGCGATGCGAGCCCCGCACGTACTCCGCCAGCTTCGACCGCCGGGCCAGCCGCCGGCGCCCCGACACCTCGCGGGCCATGGGCCCCCCGGCCAGCGACCGAAACTCCCCCTTCCCGTTGATCAGGAACGGCCCGCAGTCCCGACACCCGCACGGCTTGGCCCCTTTGCAGTCCATCGCGCTCCTCGCTCCCTTTGGCCGCTACGTTCCCACGCCTTCGAGCCAGCCCACGCACCGCGTCGGATGCACCAGGCCCACGGTCACCTGGAGCGTGGTCTGGCTCTGGTCGGTGGTGGCGTTGGCCTTGCGGTTGGACACGACCACGCCCTGGGCGTGCGTGCTGCCCAGCACCACGCCCCGCCCCACCGACGGCGACACCCGCTCGCGGTAGGCCTCGGGCAGGGCCATCAGGTCGGCCTTGAAGATCAGGCCCTCGCCGCTGGCCAGATACCCCGACTCAAGCACGCGCACCCGATCCACGAACCAGGCCGGCTGGCGCAGGAGGGCGTCCTCCTGCGGCGCAAGGCCCACGCTCATCATCAGCTCGACGAAATCGGCGTAGACGCTGCGCGAGAGCACGATCGAGAACTGCTCCGGGCAGCCCTCGTTGAGGTCGACCTGCTGGCGCAGGCACATCAGCAGGTGGAAGCTGATCGGAGCGCCCGCGGCGTTGACGACCTTGGACTCGCCCTGGGCGATGTTGTAGAAGCTCGCCGGGCCGTTGGGGTCCGGCGTCTTGCTGCACAACTGCCGGTAGACGGCCGTGAGCATCATCTCGCCCAGGGCCCGGAGCGCCGCGTCGGAGATGTTGTAGTCGGATTCGGCCACGTCGACGGCCGTGTCCACCGAGAGCTGGGCCGCCAGCTGCGCCAGCACCGTCTCCTCGACGCCCCACTGTGGGGGCGTCGTGTTGATCACCGAGCCGTCCTGGGCGCTCCACTGGGCGCTGGTGCTCCAGGCCTGGACGTTGGTCACGATCGGGATCTGGATCTTCGGCCCCTCGAACTGCGCCCAGGGCAAGGGCGCCTGGAAGAGCTCGCGGCCCGGGAGCACCAGTCCGGTGCTCTCCGGCACGGACACCAACTCGTCGCTCACCCACGCGGCCTTCACCCGGTAGCCGGGCACCGGGTAGCTGAACAGCTCGATGGCGGTGTCCTTGGTCGGGCCGATCGGCACGCGCCAACTCCTCTCCCGCCCGCCGGGGCTCGTCCACACGAGACCCGTCAGACGGGCGGAATCTCTCAAAGGCCCGAGGGGGAGTCAAGGGGGCGCCCTCTTTTTTTGCCCGAGGGGGGGCAGCCCTTCACATTGGGGTGCCCGGCCCCAGGGGCCCCCGGGGGATGGCCCCCCCAACCGTGAGATGGGCTTGGGGGGCCAGGGAAAGTTGCGGGCCCCTGGAACACCGCCCGGGGCGTCGCTATCTTGTGCTCCACAGCCAGCCGAGCGGGGTCGCCCGGCGGCGGGACTTCGGGGAGTCAACTGATGACCACACAGCCCTTTGCCACCCGGGAGCCGGGGAGCAGCCGGTTCGTCACCCAGGATGAGGCCGGCGGCCTCCGTACGCTCGGCTCGGCCCGTGCCGGTTGGCCGATCCTGATCACCCAGGCCGGTGCGGGCACCGGCAACGACACCGTTTCCTGGGACAGCCAGCCGGCGCTCATCCTGGACCTCTCTGTGGCCGTGGGGGTCGACACGGGGGCGCTAGGGGGCGGAACGGCGACGATCCAGGTCTTCGCCCAGGGGCAGTCGGCGTACTCCGGCGCAGACGGCTGGATCACGGTCGTGCCGCCGATCGCCTGGAACCTCGGCCAGACGCCCTTCCTGCTCGCGGGCCTCCTGGGCAGAGCCGTCGTGCTCACCGGAACGCCGGTCTCCCCCAGCACGCGCCTTCGGGTCGTCGTAACCGGCGCGGACGAGGTGCGGGTCATGGGTATGGCCGCGCCGGTTGCCGCCAACCCGACCTGCTAGGCGCCACTGCCCCCTCACCCCCCGGATGATCCGAACTCGGCGGGCGTCGTACGCACCACGAGGAACGCCGGGGGGATGCCGTTGGCCTCACAGAACTGCTTGAGGTGCGCGGCCAGGGCGAGGCCGGCGTTCTCGTCCCGAGAGACGATCTCCAAGACCACGCACCGTTGGCCGTCGTGCTCCCTCACGCGCACCTTCCAGCCTTGCGTGGAGGCGGCGCGCGCGGCGGCCTGGATTCGCGCCATCGCGCCGTCGCTTTCATCCGTCATGTTCGACTCCCTTCGCGGCTCACCCGCGTGCCCCTGCACGCGACGCCCCTACCTCTACCCGGGGCCGAGGGTCCCGCGCAACCCCCTCCCCTCGGCCTGCGCCCACGGAATCCCCACGGCGCCTTCTCGCGGCCCGCACGCAGGCCACCCCCGCCGCCGGGACCTTCGCCCCAGGGTGCCTGCTGCAGCGGCAGGCGGGTCGGTAACCGCGTCACCACCTCGCGAACGTCCCCGCCCCGCACGCCACCCCCTTCCCCGCGCTACGCTGGGCCGCGAGCAGGGAGTTGCTCGAGAGCGTGAAACCGACCCCGTTCCCTCAACCACAGCCAAACACAACCCCAATCCCCAAGGGCGGTTGCTCTCTGCTCGCTACCTTCCGGCGCGCGCGCTCGTGACGGCTACGGTCCGCGGTCGTAGTCCGCGACGAGGGGGGCGTGGTCGCGGGAGCTGGCCCGGTCCACCCGTTCGTGCGCCTCGTCGAGCCGCTGACCATCCACGGCGTCACGAAGCGGGACGGGCGCCACGAGCTGGAGTGCTAGGAGGTGCTTCGGAAGGGATGATCCGTCGGCCGACGCTCCAGGAGGTGGAAAGGCTCGGGCGAGTCCGAGAGAAACTGCTGGGCGACTCGCTTGAGGGTCTGAAGGTAGCCTGCCATGTCGCGCACCGAGTCTTGGACGACCGTCGCCGCGAAGCCGTGGTCACGGTGCTCGCACAGGCGAAGGAAGCGTACCTCTGTCCCCTCTAGGAACGCGTGAACCGACGCTGCGCCGTTGTAGAGGACGTTCAGCCGCAGGAGATGATCGGACGAGATGTCCATCGCGACCTCGGCGATATACGCCCGGTATACCGTGGCCGGCGGCGGCGGGCTGCCTCCGGGGAGTACCTCCTGCCGATCGAACGCGGCGATCATCTGCCTTGCGATGTCGAACTGCGCGTCCAGGTACTCGGCGATGTGCGTGACCTCGATCCTCAGCTGACCGAGGATGCGTCTTCTGCGGTGCCTGCTGCGGAGCCAATGGCGAATCCCGTCGGTTGCGAGCGTGGCGGCGGAACCGAAGGCTGCCGCGGCTGCGTACTCCCACATATAGAACTCTCCTGCTCGCGCCGCGCGTGGGCCATGTTGCCAGGGTAGGCGTCGGGTCCGACGCCGAGGCGGTTTCGCCCCGCATTCGGCCCGCCCGTGCAGGAGCGCAACCCGCCCGAGCGCGTCATCGCGCACCGGTGCCGAAGGCAGTTGATCTCAGCGGTCCACCCCCCCGCGCGCCAGGGCCGCCCCAGTACGACCAGCGCCGTGGACCTCCAGCCGGCGTGTGCGGCGGCGCCTTCTGGCGGCCGGGACGCGCCCGCTCCGGGGGCGGGGGGGCGCCCCCCAGGGGAGGTCGCCATCCGCGCCCCGGGCGCACCCCGCCGCGCCCACGCCCAAATCCGGGGGGCGCCCCCGTGACCCGGGCTCCTGGTTGCCCGGGGGATCCCCCCCGGCGATATCCCCGGGCGGGGCTATGCTGCTCGGCTGGGAGGCCCTACATGCACGACTATCTCATCATCGTCGCCCACCTTGGCGCGATCCTCGGCTTGGTGAGCACAGGATTCAATCTGTACGCCGTGTTCATCGACCGGCGCCGAGCCCGGCCCAGATTGGTGGTCTCTCCACGTGTCCGGCACCTGATCGTGGCAGGTGGCTCGCTGCCGACGGTCCGTGAGGGGCCCCACATCGTCGTCGAGGCCGTCAATGCGGGGCCAGGGCCCATCACCGTCACCGCGTGCCAGGCGGCCCTGGAGCCCCTGCCGGACACCAACGAGAACTTGCTCGTGATCATGAACGCAGCCCCCCAGGGTCCACCCTACGAAGTCACGCACGGGAGGAGCATCACATTTCTATCCGCCCTGAGCGAGCCTCTGGCGAGCGACCCGACGCAGGTCTGCGTGTATGACACTCTCGGCCGAGTCTGGAGCCCAAGCAGCCGCGATCTGCGCAAGTTTCAGCGAGAGGTTCGCAAACACCGGACGGAACGCGCGGCGCACCTGTAGCAGAGGGTCTCGCCACTCCCTGATCGCACCCTCCCGGCGGACAAGACAGGTGCCGCCAAGGCATCCTGCACGATCACGCTCGTGGCGACGTGATCCCGTGGCCTACGCGGTCATCAACGACGGTGAGCCGGACGGACGCTAGCCGCGGGTGGACTACAAGTTCACGGACGAGCCGTTCGTCGATCTCCTGTGCGAAACGGCGCCGCGGCAGAGCGAGTGCATCGAAATGGACGCCCGGACCGTGACCTTCGCCGAGCCGCCCGCCCCTGGGGCGACCGTGAAGGCCACGTATCGGGGCTCCGGCTTGTGCGGCTACGTAATCCGCCAACGTTCTAGGGGATCACGATGCGGTGCGGGCGCTACGAACTCGCGATCGAGGAGGTCATGCCGGACGCGGGGGCGTAGCGGCTATCGGACTCGGCACATCCCCGCTTGTGGTGGCGCGCGGCCCCGGCAGGGGGGCGATAGGATCAGGTGATAGCGACTCCACCTGCGTCCGGTCGTACGCTGCGTGCTCCAGTCGTTCGTGGATCTGGTCGCGGGAGAGCCCGTCCACCAGCCGCAGGCGTAGGTAACGGCGCAGTGCCGCTCTCGCGACGTCTTCAAGCCCAAGACACTCTTCGTGTCGCACCTGGAATGGGGTGTTCGCATGCTCTCGCGGCTTACGCGATCCGTGGACGATCTTGCTACGCACCTTGTATCGATCACGGAGATCTCGTGCGACCTCTAGCCCACGCTCGGGTGGTGCGATCAGGATCGCACACCGCTGGGAGACCCGCTGAATGAGTTCGCCGCCGTCACCTCCGAACATCGCCTCCAGCGCGATCCAGATCTCCAGCGTCCAGGCGTCGTATGGCCTCGTGTGCGCGAAGAGGAAATGCTCGATCGCCACTCGGCAGTCATCCGGCAAGCGCTCCCAGCGGGATGCGAGTGGCCGCCAGAGGTCGCCGCTGATCCGTTGTACGGCCGCCCATCGTTCGGGCGTTGCTCTCCAACTCTCCCAGTCCTGGACGGCCTCGGGCGTCACTGGGTCAGACGCATGCGTGCCCAGGCGCGAGGTCTCCTCGTCGGGCAGAAACAACATCTCCTTGACAACACGTACGCTTCCTCCTCCAGCCAGCCGGAGCATCAGCAGTCCCTGGTTTGCCAGCGCTGAGTAGCCACCACCTCCGGAGATGCCCGGGTCGAAGGAGGACACCCGACCTGGAGCCGAGGACTGCATCGTCCACATGCGCGCAAGTACCGAAGGATCATCGCTGTCCCGAGAGCAGGGCCACCACGGTGCCGGAAGTCCCGGGGCGAGGGAGTGCGCTTCTCGAAGCGAGACCGACCCGTCCTCCATCTGCGTGGTCTCCCGAACGACGCGGCCGCGCATGTGCTGCCAGCGGGCGATCTCGTCCTCGCTGTGCCTTGCAAGGACCAGCGGAGTGTCGCCGTGCACCACGGGGGGGGCATCCCCAGCGATCCCGAGGACGAATGCGACAGAACGCGTGTGTCCAGCGTCCCCCGCACCTGCGGACTGGCCCGTCGACTCAGTCAACCTCGCTCCGTCCTGCCCAAGGCGCCTACGAGGGCCCGCGATATGCCCGGACCCTGGCGGGCGGCAGACCACACTCTATTGAAGCGCAGGGACGGGCTGCTGCTGATCGGGGGTCCTCGGGGGTATCATGTCCCCCGCACAACCTGCCCGGGCGCCTCTTCAGCGGCACGCAGCTCCACGCGGAGGCTTCGCCATGCGCCCGCTGGTCCCCCTTCTCGCGCTCTGCGCCTCCACGCCCGCCTGCCTCGCCAGCCCCAGCCCTTCCAGCGCCCTGGACAACATGCCCGGGGTCGGGGGCACGCCTGCGTCTTCGCCGGCCCCGGGGACGGCGCCGGTGCCGCCGCCCGGCTGGACCTGGGCCGGTACGGGTTCCGGACTGGGAAGGCTGACGACCCGGCGAGCGCCCCGCCTTCCGTCGCCCCCCGAGGCGCCCAGGGCGCCCTGGGCGCCCCGTGTCCGGGCGGGGCGTGCCTCGGGGGGGGGCCGAACTTGCCCGCCCCGTCGGCGCCGGCAGGGCGGCGAGTGCGCCATCCGGCGGCCGGCAACATAATGCCTCGATTTATGTCCTGGCTTATTCCTAGGGATGCTAGACTGCCGTCCACCCCTCCCGGAGACTCGCGCCATGACCAGCCACGGACCGATCACCACCTGGGCGGCCGCCACCCTGCGGCCGGGCCCGCCCGTCCTCCTCCCGGCAATCTTGACGCCCCAGCACCTGTGGGCCGAGGGCTTTCACGACGAGCCGGTCGCGGAGCCTGCGGGACAAGTCAGCGACCTCGTCCGCCCTCTCCCAGACGGGAGCCGGCTGCACGCCCACGTGCTTCCTGACGGACTAGTTTCCATGCACCGTGATCGTTGGGATCCACGCAGCGGTCCCCTCTCTCTGGTGCTTCACATCGCGCTCGAAACCCAGATGGGCCGTGTGGCTCTCGCCATCATTGGGGCGACGGTCGTCGTGCGCGCAGTTCGGGCTCTCTCGGCATGAGCCCGCATGAGATCCTTCAGGTGCGAACTGCACTTCACCTGACCCAGGGCCAGCTGGCGCAACTGGTCGGAGTCCATCCTCTGACCGTTTCGAAGTGGGAGCGCGGCACCTCGGGGCCTTCACCGTATCAGGCCGGGCTGCTGCAGGCGTTCTCCCAGGCGGCCCGTAGAGACGAAGCCGTCGGTCGGATCGTTCGCGACATTCTCGTCGGCGCGGGGATCGGCTTGGCCCTCTACGCGATTCTCGATGCTGCATTCTCCGAGGAGCGGACCAAGCGCCGGCGGCGGTAGCAACAGTCGCCGCGTGTTACTGGGGCTTGGGCCTCTGTGCCCGGCCGGCCGTCGACCCTTCAGTGGGTCACGAAGCGGCTCGGGCGCTACGAGTTCGCGCTCGAGGAAGTGCCATGGGGCGGACTCCTGTCACGGTCTCACTCCATCGCGCGCTCGTAACTCCTTCCGTACGAGCCGGGCCAGCGCAAGCAGCCTCTCCTTGCTGAATCTGCCCTGTCCCCAGAATGGGGTCGGGATCAGGGTTGGCCCCCCATCAAGTCGATACCAACGCACTTCTCCGTCCTCACGCCGAGCGTCGCGCTCCCATCGCCCATCCCAAGCCGCCAGCAGTAGGGGTACTGCCCGTGCGTCGTAGCAGAGCACCCACCGCTCGCCACCGAGGCGCTTCCACGCGTCCGCGTAGGTCCGGGCCCGCATGGCGCCGACTTCGTCTGCGTACTCACCATACGAAGCCCACGGACCCTTGCCGTACCACGACATGAAGTGTCGCTTCTGAACGGGCAGCGGGAGGAGTTCTGCGCAGAAGGTGCTCCCGCCCAACTTGCCCACACCATCGAGGAGGTATCGGCGCAGTTCCTCCTCTGACGGGTTCTCATTGCCATGCAGGGCGGCTAGAGCGAACCGGGACGCCCACCTCCACGTCCCCCCCATCCGGCTTGTGCCGAACAGATCCTCCCACACGAGGCGCATATCCTCCGCCGGCCCGAAGCCAGTCCGGAGGCGCAAGCTACGTCGAAGCGGGACATCGTGATGCGACACTTCCGCGCCGCCTTCCTCCCTGCCCATGAACCACAGCCGGGAGGACAGGTTGCCGTAGCCGAGGAAGTGCGCGCAGACGCAACTCGTGATCTCGCTGCGACTCGGTGCAACACGGTCCTTGGGCATGGGGCGCCCACTCTACACGGTCCGCTGAACGACAACTCCCGCCCGTTGTTCTCGTCCGGCTCGGGCGCCCACGCTGGCGGCGGCGGGCCGGGCTCGCCTGCAGGGCCGCCCCCCCCGGGTTCCCGCGGGGCCGGGGTGGTGGCGGTCCTCCTGGCCGGGCTCGCCGCCTGCCAGGGGGTCGAGCAGAAGGTCGGGGCGAGCCGGAGCAACCCGCCCGCCGGAGCCCGGCAACTCGAGGGGGGCCCGGGTTGCGGTCGCCGGCGCCGAGGAGCTGGCCCTGGGCGCCACCCGTGCCGCGGCCGTGGCCTCGGTGGCCACCTGGAGCGCAGGGTCGCCACCGGGGAGGCCACGCCGGGGGGTCTCGCCCCGGTACCGTCCCCGGGCCGCTGCGGCCGCCGCAGAGATGACCCAGGCCCGGGAGCGGGCCGAGCGAGCTCGGGCGTGGACCGAGGACTTCTCCCTGCGCGTGGCCACCGCCAGCGACCGGCTCGCCCGGGCTGAGGCGGCCTGGCGGGAGGCCGAGGGGGCGGGGCTCAACGTCGAGGGCCCGAAGTACACGTCGCCGTGGGGCCTCATCTCCTGGGCCATCAGTACCGGGCTCCTGCTGGTCCTCAACGAGAAGCGGAAGCGGGACGCGAAGGCTGCCCTGGAGGCCGCGAAGGCGGACGCCCGCGACGTCGTGGCCACGCAGGACGCGGCGCCGTTCGTCGGGACCGGCGGGCGCCTGGAACCCGAGGACCGGCTCGCGGACGCGCCCACCCGGCTCGACACCCTTGAGGCCGCTCTCCGCTCGGCCGGCGTGCTGAAGGGGGCATGAGCTACGACCGTGGTCCCCGCTTCGCCCCGGCCGAGTCCG
>JAPKHB010000780.1 GCA_026647295.1 Planctomycetota bacterium
GCTCATGCAACACGTCCAGCACCTCTTGGCGCTCGTCATCGCTGAGCGCCCGGGCTGGTTTGGGCCGCGGCCGGGACGGCGCCGGATTCTGCTCGCGATGCCAGACGCGATACAGCGTCGCACGCGGCACGTCCAACGCACGGCATAACGGCGCCACGCCCAGACCGGGGCCATACTCCGCAATCGTGTCCATCATTCCCCTTCTTCGCGCTCGACGCCGGGCAGGGGATTCCCCAGCATCGCCGCAACTTTTTTTTGGATCTCGATGATCGCCTCGGCCTGCTCAAGACGGCCCGAAAGACGCGCATTCTCCTTGCGCAGCCGATTCACTTCATCTTCCAGGGGATTCTTCGTCGCCTTACGCCCCCGCTTGTCGTCGCGAAGCGCATCCAGCGCGCCGGCCCGGTACTGTTCGCGCCACGTGGACAACTGCGAGGAATACAGCCCTTCACGCCGCAGCAACGCCCCGATCGCGCCAGGCTCCGTGCACCCCTCCACCTCCTCGACGATGCGGGCTTTGTACGACGCTGAAAAACGCCGACGCTTTGGACGGGCCTCCACCTCGG
>JAPKHB010000781.1 GCA_026647295.1 Planctomycetota bacterium
GCGCGTCGTAGTCCTTCGCCTGCAGGCCGGGGAAGCGGCCGCGGTCGGGGGCGGGATTGTGGCAGGCGGTGCACAGCGCGTTGCCGTCGGCGCGCAGGCGGCCGCGGTGGGGGTCGTGGCAGTCGGTGCAGGCCACGCCCGCCTGGTACATGCGGCTCTGGCGGTAGGAGCCGTACTCGAAGACCTCGTCGAGCTGCTGGCCGTCGGCGTGGTAGAGGCCGGGGCGCAGGTTGTCGGGGACGAACTGGTCGAACAGGGGCGCGCCGGCCACGGCGTCCTCGACCAGCCGGGTGCGGCGCGCGTGGCAGGTGGCGCACTGGTCGACCTGGGCGTGCGCGCCGGCCAGCGCCCGGTTCGGGGTCACCACCGGCCGCTGCGTGCGCTCGCCCGCGGCGGCGAGCCTGCCGGCGCTCTCGGCGTGCGCCCGGCCCGGGCCGTGGCAGGCCTGGCAGCCTACGTTCGCCTCGGCCCACGTAGTGGCGTAGCGGTCGTGCTCGTCGTCGTAGCCCTTGCGGTAGGCGGTGGTGTGGCACTCGCCGCACATCAGGTTCCAGTTCTGGTAGCGC
>JAPKHB010000782.1 GCA_026647295.1 Planctomycetota bacterium
GCTGCAGCGGCGGGGGCTCGGCTGGCGCGTGCGGCTCCGGCTCGGGAGCATCCTCCACCACCTCCACCTCCATGGGAGCCATCGGAGGAAGCGAGCTCGCGGCCGGCCGCCGAGGGGCTACCGCCCGGCGCCGACTGCGCGCCAGGAGCCCGGCGCCGACCCCGAGCGCGAGGGCGGCACCGACACCGAGCAGGATCGAACGGCCGGGGACGCGCGGTGCCAGCGCCGCCGGCGGCGCCGCCGACCGTATTGGCCTGGGCGAAGGCAGCAGTCGGGGCGAGAGCGATCGCCGCGGCGGCGAGAAGCAGACGTGCTTTCATGACTTATCCTCCTGTGGAAAGGGCACCTTCATGAACGCGACGCCATGCATCATTGTTCCTGCCGTCAACGGGTTCCAATCTGAACCCGCGTTCAGCATCCTTGCGGCCCGCAAGGTTTCGTGACGATTCCGCGTGAGCGCGTCGATGCGCGCGATCGTGCGGCTCAGCCGGCGTTCGGTGCCGGCTGCGCGAAGATGCGCTCGCCCTGCTGGTCGACGATCTGCCGCGCCTTCATCAGCGAGAAC
>JAPKHB010000783.1 GCA_026647295.1 Planctomycetota bacterium
ACATGGGCGACGAGGCGGTCGATCTCCTCGCGCACGTCGGCCTTGGAGGCGATCAGGATCGCCTCCTGGTGCAGCCGGTCGGGATCGAAGCGGCCGGACGCGTCGAGCAGGGTCGCGACCTGCTCGGCGATGCGCGTGCGGATCGCCTCGGGGCGGCGGCCCGGTCGGCGAGCGCCGCGATCTCGTCGAGGCGCTGCGCCAGCACGCGGGCGAGCGACTCGCCTTCCCGCAGGCGCATCTCGCCGAGCCGCGCCAGCGCCTCCGAGGCGAGGTCGGCCGCGAGGTCCTGCAGCGTCCCCATGCGCCGGATCACCGTGCCGCTCCCGTGCTCCCGGGCGAGGGCCCGCAGCGCCTCCGCCCCGCTCCGGCAGGCCGCCGCGGCCGCGCGGAGGTCGGCGAGGAAGCGCTCGGCGACGCCCTCCTGCGTGTGGCGCAGCGTGACGCAGAGGTGGACGCAGGGCGGGCGGTGCAGGCCGTTCAGGCTCCAGCCGCGGGCCGTGAGCTGGTCGAGGACGCGGTAGACGTCCAGCGTGTCCGAGGCGAACGCGACGACGAACAGCGGGTC
>JAPKHB010000784.1 GCA_026647295.1 Planctomycetota bacterium
GTCGCTCAGCGCAGCGCTGCCGCCTTTTTTCAGATTATCGCTGCTCACCGCGCCGGACTGCAAACTCGCGAAATAGGGCGGTGCGCCGGCAAACGTGAAATCGGCATTGATCTTTCCTTGAAAAGCCTGGCGCACCAGCACCGGCGCGCCGTTCTCGACGCGATAGCCGACACAATCCGCAATCAAGCCGCGCTGGCAGGCGGCGGCCAGCTTGGGGAAGTAATCGCGTGCCTGATAGGAATGCCCGGCCAGCACGTATTGCGGCGCGACGCGCGTAATGACTTGCCGCGCGGCCGCGCTGAACCCGTCGGGGGTGTAGTGCTGCAGCTCGGCATTCTCCGCAAACCAGACCTGCCCGAGGGCGGCTGTGGCTGCTTCCTGCGCCGCCGCGGCGGCACCTTTGCCCATCACCAGCGCGCTTACCGCCTGGCCGAGCGCCGCGCCCAGTTCCTGGCCCGCGGCCAGCGCTTCCCAGCCGATGCGGCTGATCTTGCCTTCGTTTTGCTCCGTGATCACCAATATGCCAGATGCCATCTTGTGCTCCAGATTGCGGTTGGGTTCAAT
>JAPKHB010000785.1 GCA_026647295.1 Planctomycetota bacterium
GTGCCCGGCCGTTGAGTGTCAGGCTCTGCACCGCTGTGAAGGTGCCGTTGCCGGCGTTCCATGCAATCACCGCAACCTCAGAGCTGCCCGCGGCCGCGGCGCCGGAGGGTTTGCCGAGAAACGGCAGATCCGATCCCAGCACCACGAGTTCGCGGCGGCCGTCGCCCACGGCATTCGCGCCGCGGCCGGCGAGGTCGCCGGTTTTCAAATCGACGGGCGTGAGCGCCACTGCCACCGTGCCGGCAGCGGAAAAAGTGCCGGCAGCATCATTGCGAAAAATCGTGAGAGCGCGGCTGCCGCTGTTGGCCACGGCGAGATCGAGATCATTGTCGCCGTCGAAATCCCAGGCGGTGACTTTGTTGGGCGCCGCGGCCACCGCCAGTCGCTGGGATTCGCTGAAGAAGCCGAGGCTGTCGTTGCGCATGAGCGCCAGCCGGTCGCTGCCGAACAAGGTCAGGGCGATGTCGAGATCGCCATCGCCATCAAAGTCCTGGGCAATGAGATCGCTGGGATGCTCGCCGGTGTCAAACACGCGCGGCGCGCTGAAACCGAAAATGCCGTC
>JAPKHB010000786.1 GCA_026647295.1 Planctomycetota bacterium
ACTGCTTGCTCCTTGTTCGCTCAGGAGCGGGCAGTGACGTTGCTTTTGCAGGACGGCTCCACCTTTGCCTGCACCGTGAATGACGTGTGGCGCGGGCAGGTCTATTTTCAAGCAGCTTCCGCGAAAGACGCTTTTACCTACGGGGAAGTCATCGCGCTCGAAAAAATCGCGGCGGTGCGCTTGGCGAACGGCCGGCAGCTCTCGCCGGAAGCGTACGCGGAGCAGTGGCAGAAAAAAGAACCTGCCCCTGCTCCTCCGCCCGTAACCGCGCCCAAAGCAGAGACTGTATCGCCTCCGCCCGTCCGCCCCTCACCCGCAGCAACTTCCCCTGCGGCTCAGCCGTCACGGCCTGAGCTTTTTCCCGCGGCCGCCCCGCAAACGGGACTGGCCAGTGCCACACTCGATACCACGCGCCGGCGCTACATCATCGGCTTGGGCTGGCTCGAGCCGCCGCGGCCGCCGCTCACCGCTTCGGTGGACTATACCCAGGTTGCGGATTTGCTCGCGGCCAGCGGTCTGGCGGGCAAGCTGCTCTATCAAGTCGGCAGTGGCGAGCTGCGGG
>JAPKHB010000787.1 GCA_026647295.1 Planctomycetota bacterium
AGAAGCGGATACGGGTAATCTTTCGGGGAGACAGTGGTTTTTTCTCGGGGGGCTCGGGTGAGCGGCGACGCCCTCGCCGACGAGCTGCGCGCGCTCGCCCGCGGGACGCTCGGCGCGGACGTGATCGGGATCGAGCGGCTGGCGGGCGGCGTCGGCCACCGCGGCTTCTTCCGGCTGCGGCTCGCCGACGGGCGCTCGTGCGTCGCCCGCGTCGACCGCGGCGCCAACCTCGTGCTCACGTTCCGCTGCGCGCCGGCCTTGCTCCGCTACGTCGTCGAGAAGGGCTCGATCGCCGTCGACGGCGTGAGCCTCACCGTCAACCGCGTCGACGAGGTCGGCTTCGACGTCGCGATCATCCCGCACACCGCCGAGCACACGACGCTCGGCGCGCGCCGCCCCGGCGCTCAGCACCACCGCCGCGAGCACCAGGCCGCCCGCCCTCGTCACCTGGCACCTCCATCGGTCGAGACGCCCAGCTCGTAGTCGGCGGGCCTCAGCCCGGCGCTGCGCTCGTACGTCACCTCGCCGCCGGCGACCACCAGCTCGGCCCGCGCGTACACCG
>JAPKHB010000788.1 GCA_026647295.1 Planctomycetota bacterium
GCATGGCGGCTCGCGCAGCGCGACGACCTGGCCGTCTACTTCGCGCGGCAGGAAGACGCGCTGCGCGCGATCGACGCCGCGCTCGCGCCCGCGGGCGCAGCGCAGGCGCGTGCGCAGATCGAGGACCTGTCGCTGGCGTCGATCAGCGCCGACACCAACCCGACGGTGCGGCTGGTCAACTCGACGCTGTACGACGCGCTGAAGACCGGCGCCAGCGACATCCACCTCGAATCGCGCGCCGACGGGCTCGAGATCAAGTACCGCATCGACGGCGTCCTTCATTACGCCATGCCGCCGATTGCCAAGGACTGGCACTCGATGATCATCAGCCGCATCAAGGTCATGTCCGAGCTCGACATCGCTGAGCGGCGCATCCCCCAGGACGGCCGATTCCGTGTCCGCTACAAGGGACGCCTCATCGACTTCCGCGTCTCCATCATGCCCACGATCCACGGCGAGGACGCCGTCGAGGTGGTCCATCTCATGCTGGACGAGTTCGGCGAGGGCGCCTTCGGCTTCGAGGACTCGGTACTCGCCGGTAACACGCTGATAACGAAGGACA
>JAPKHB010000789.1 GCA_026647295.1 Planctomycetota bacterium
GTCAGCGCGAGGCCGCCTTCCACCCAGGTCGCGCCGCTGGCGGGAAGCGCAAACGGCAATGCCGGATCGAGCGCGGCAATGTCGCGTACCGATTCGCCGCTGCCTTCTTTGAACACATGCAATGTTTGCAGACCTTGCGTGACGCGGCCGGCCACGGAAATCACCATGTCATCGCTGGCCGTGAAGAAGCCGTTGTTCGCCGTGAGGCGCAGCAGATACGGCCCGCTTTTGGTGAAAGTAGCCGTCGTGGCGAGCGCATTGGGGTTAGCAAACGTCACCTCGCCCGGCCCGCTTTCCACCGACCAGGCGTAGGTGAGTGTGCCACTCGCTTCGTCACCAAGCCCGGAATCCAACAACGCGCCTTGCAGTGTTGCGGTGTCGCGCAGGCGAATCATTTGATCAACGCCCGCCGAAACCTGCGGCTCGCTGTTGACGACGACGATGAGATCATCGCTCGCCGCAAACAGGCCATCATTCATCGTGAGGCGCAAAACATATTTGCCGCGGCTGGTGAAATGCGCTTGCGTGACCAGGCGATTGGGATCGTCGAACGTTACTTCG
>JAPKHB010000079.1 GCA_026647295.1 Planctomycetota bacterium
CTCTTCGACGCGGGCTGGGTGCTGCGCTACCGCGGCGGCCTGGACGACGACCCCGCCGAGGCGCAGGAGCCGCAGGAGCGGACGAACTGGCTCACCGACGCGGCGGCGGCCGTGAAGGCCGGCAAGGCGGTCCCGCTCGCGGAGACCGAGCCCGCGGGGTGAAACATCAAGCGCAAGCCCGCGTGACGGGCTGATCGAACGACCAGGACCGGGACGCGCCGGGCGCCCCCGCCCGGACGGCGCACCCGCGGATCGGAGGTCCGTGCCGGCACCGGTGCGCCACGCGACCGACCCCATGACCTCGAGCGAGGCCGGGGTGGACTTCGCGCTGGACCTCCTGTGCCACCACGCCCCGGCGCGCGGCGTGCTCGTCGACCTGCCGTGCGGGGTGGGGACCCTCTCGGTCAGGGCCCAGGCCCGCGGCTGGAGCGTAAGGCCCTACGACCTCGAGCCCGAGGGCTGGCGCGCCACGCCCCGGCTCGCGGTCGGGCGGGCCGACCTCAACGCCCCGCTCCCGCTCCCCGACGCCTCGGCGCAGGCGCTGGCGTGCCTGGAGGGGATCGAGCACGTGGAGAACCCGTGGCTCGTGCTGCGCGAGTTCGCCCGCGTGCTCGTCCCCGGGGGCTGGCTGCTGCTCTCGCTGCCCAACACGATCGACCTCCGCCAGCGCTTCCGGATGCTGCGCCGGGGCTACTGGGGGCACTACCCGCCCGAGGTGCCCTACCACATCAACGCCATGGGCCCCTTCCTGCTCTGCCACGCGCTGCTGCGGACGGGCTTTGCGGTGCGTGACATCCGCGCGCGCAAGCGCTACGGCGGCCCCGTCGCCTGGGTGCTCGCCCGCCTGCTGGGCTACCGCCGGGCGTGCGGCCTGCCCGAGGCGGTGCGCGCGATGCTCTCGCGCCAGGAGGTGCTGCGCGGCCGCACGGTGGTGCTCCTGGCGCAGCGCAGCGCCGAGGACGCCGCGGGGTAGGATCCGCGCGAGGACGACACGGGAAAGGGCCTCCTCTCGGGGCCTCGCCAACTCGGCCCCTCGCCGCCGGCGGCGAGCGTCGGCCATGGGCCCGCATCCGGCGGGCCGCACTTCCGTACCTCCTACCCGTGCACGCTTGCGCCGCGGGTCAGTAGTCCAGCAGCACGACCTCGGCGTCGGGGATCGAGTAGATCGCGTAGACGATCCCCGACTCCTTCTGTTCGCCGATGCGCAGCGTGCCGACCACCCGGATGGGCTTGAGGGTGCTGGGCAAGCCCTCCTGCTCGGGCGCCAGCCGCACGTGCACCGCGCTGTCCAGGCCCGGCGGCACGCCGTAGCAGCACGACCAGTGGTTGCCCACGAGGTGGAACTCGCGGATGTCGTCCCACTCGAAGACCGGCATCAGGAAGCCGATCATCACGACCCGCTGGCCGTCCAGCGCCCGCAGCGACTCGGGCAGCCCTTCGAGCCCCGGCTGGTAGGCGTACTCGCGCAGCCGCTCCCAGGTCAGCGGCGTGCACCCGGGCAGGTCGGGGGGCACCACGCCGATGAGGAGGCCCGTCGCGGGGTCCACGCTCGCGCCGGGGGGCAGGCGGGCGAGCGCGGCGCTCAAGGTCTCCTGGGCCGGGACGCTGCGGATCTCGGACCGGGGCTCGGGGCGCTCCCCCGGCGCGGCGCGCTCGCGCGCCTGCACCACGCCCTGGAGCCACAACCCCCCGGCCACGAGCGAGAGGACGAAGACGAGCAGGCGGTCCATGGGGGCATGATAGATGACGCGCGCGGGGGGCGGGGGTCAGCCCCCGCCCGCGGGCAGGGGCTCCCAGCGGGCCTCCTCCAGCGCGAAGAGCGAGAGCGGGGGGCCGCGGTCGCCTTCGAGGCGCCAGGGATCGAGGCGCAGGCGCCCGCGCACCAGGACCGGCGCCGGGCCGAGGTCGACCGGCGGGGCGTCCGCCGCCAGCGTGACGCGCACGATCCCGCCCGGACCCGGGGGGCGGCCAAAGCAACAGGCCAGGTGGCTCCCGATCAGCGCGAAGTGACGCCGGTCGGCGGCGTCCAGGAGCGGCGTGGCAAAGCCCGCCAGGAGGGCTCTCTCGCCGTCCAGGGCCGCGAGCGCCTCCGGCACGGCCCCCTCGCCCTCCCCGCCCGGCCGGTCGAGTTCGCTCCAGGCGAGGAGGCGCTCCCCGGCCTTCGGGCGCAGATCCAGGCCCACCAGGTAGCCGGTGTCGGGGTCGAGCCCGACGCCCGCGGGCAGGCCCGCGAGGCGTTGGGCCAGGAGCCGCTCGCGCAGCGCCGCGGCGCCCGGGTCGCCCAGGCCGTGGGGATCACCGGTCGGTCCCCAGCCCAGCCGGGCGTGCCACGGCACGGGCTCGGCCCGCGGAGGCAGGGCCCCCCGTCCCCGGGCGGCTCCTTCGAGGAGCACGAAGCCGAGCGCCACCCCGGCGAGGAGCGCAAGGCCCCAGGCCGCCGGGGCGCGGCCGCCCGGCCTCACGACCCGGCCTGCAGGAAGCGGGCGACGGGCACGCGCAGGGCCCGCGCCGCCGGAGGCCAGCCCACCAGCACGCCCGCGGCCGCCAGGATCCCCAGGATGCGCAGGTCGGCCAGGCCCGGCCCGACGGCGACCAGGGCGCCGAAGCGCTCCAGGATGGTGGGGGCGAGCAGCGCAAGGCCCAGGTGGCCGAGCAGGAGTCCGAGCACCCCGCCCAGCAGCACGAGCAGTTCCGCCTCGAGCAGCACGACGGCGAAGACCTGCCAGGGCCTTGCGCCCAGGCTGCGCAGGATCGCGATCTCGCGCCGGCGGGCCAGGATCGCCTGCGTCAGGCTGACCACGATGCCCAGGCCCGCCACCACGAGCACGAGCCAGGCGATGCCCTCGAAGTAGCGGTCCACGTCGCCCACGATGTCGAGCAGGCGCCGGACCTGGTCCTGCGGCAGGACGCACTGCGCGGCCTTGCGCTCGCTGCGGTACTCGTCCAGGAAGCGCAGCGAGAGGATCCGCGCCTTGAGCCGGATGCCCACCGCCGAAAGGCCCAGCACCTCCTTGGCGTCGTGGCCTTCGCCCCCGCGCTGCGCGGCGCCGCGCTGGTGGCCGCCCACCTCGTAGAAGGTGTCGATGGGGATGTAGATCGCCCGGTCGGCCGGCGTCCCCGTGGGCCGCAGCACGCCGACGACGGTCCACTCCTCGGCGTGTTCCTCGAGCGCGGCCTCCGTGCCGTGCGCCACGCGGAAGCGCGCGCCGAGCCGCAGCGGCGTGTCGGCCAGGACGCGGCTTCCGATCACGGCCTCGAAGGGGCCGCCGTCCTCGAAGAGCGCACCCGTCAGGCGCTGCTCGAGCGGCGTCCCCGCCCGGTCGGTGAGCACGCGGAACAGGTCGCTGCTCGTGCCGACGACCGGGTGCCCGAAGAAGCTGTCGCCCACCGCGTAGGGCACCGCCACGGCGACGCGGGGGTCGTTGCGGGCCTCCTCATAGAGCTCCCAGGGCACCGTCCCGCCGGCCTCGCCCAGGTGGAACATCGTGTTGAGCACGATCCCGAGCGGGGAGCCGTGGGTGGGCCCGAGGATCGCGTCGTAGCCGCGGGCGACGCCCGTGTAGGACTCGCGCACGCCCGCGCGCAGCGAGAGCACGGCGAGGGCGAGCGCCACCCCCAGGGCCACCGAGAGCATGGTGAGCCCGGACATGAGGCGGCGCCGGCCGATCCCGCGCCAGGCCAGGCCGAAGACGCCCATCAGCCGCGCCCCGGCGGGGCCGGCTCGGGCTCCGGCGCGCGCAGGACCAGGCGCCGGGCAAAGCGCGTGGCCACCGCGGGGTCGTGCGTCACGACCAGCAGCGCGCTGCGGGTCTCGGCGCAGAACTCCTCGAGCAGGTCCATGCACTGCGCGCCGCGCGCCGCGTCCAGGTTGCTGGTGGGCTCGTCGGCGAGCACGAGCAGCGGCTGCCCGGCCAGCGCGCGCGCGATGGCCACGCGCTGCTGCTGCCCGACGGAGAGTTGCTCCGGGCGGTGGTGGCGCCGGTCCCACAGGCCCACGCGCTCCAACGCGCGGCGGGCCGCCTCCCGGGGCGCCAGGCCCGCGCGGGGGCGGAAGGTCATGCCGAGCAGCACGTTCTCGTACGCCGTGAGGCCCGCCAGGAGGTTGAAGGTCTGGAAGAGGTAGCCCAGCGTGCGCGCGCGCAGCCGGTCGCGCGCGGCCTCGCCCAGGCCCGTCATCAGGTGGCCGCCGATCTCGATGCGCCCGGCGTCGGCGGGGAGGATGCCCGCGATCAGGTGGAGCAGGGTCGTCTTGCCGCTTCCGCTCTCGCCCTCGACGGCGAGCGCCGCCTCGCGTTCCAGCGTGAGCTCGGGCAGGTCCACCACGGGCACACGGCCGCCCTCGGGGCTCGCAAAGCCCTTCTGCAAACCCTCGATGCGGAGCGCAGGCGTCGCGGCGGCCACGGAACCTCCGGGCGGGGGTTATACCCGAAGGGGATGCGTTCCTCGATTGACCGTACCGAGCCAGGCTCCGGTGCATCATTCGAGCGCGTTCGCCGGACCGGACGCCCGTCCCGGTGCGCGCCGCGCTTCCACGCCAACTCCACAAGGTCGGGGCGCTTGCGCGCGCCGACGCCTGGCAGGGGGGGGGCTGCGCGCGGGCGGCGGGAGGTCCCCGGCGCAAGGGACGCGGAATCCCCCTCGTCCAGCGCCACTCCTCGCGCGGAAGCCTAGGCGTGGAGGAGCCGCAGCGCGCGCGCGCTGCGGCGCACGCCGCGGCCCACGAGGTACAGCGCGGCCGCCAGGCACACGAAGAGCAGGACGCGGTCCAGGAGTTGGCCCAGCGTCGCCTCGGCCTGGCCGCCCAGGCTCCCCTTGGGCAGGCTGACCAGCGGAGGCGAGAGGGCCAACGCGACCAGGAGGCCGGCGCCGAGCAGGGACACCAGCGCGTCGAGGACCTCGCCGGCGAGCGCGCGCGCCCCGAGGAGCACGAGCCCGGCCCGCACCGCGAGCAGGCCCAGCAGCAGGTTGCCCCAGGGCAGGACCTCCCGCACCCCCTCGGAGAGGAAGCAGACGCGGGCGTCGCGCCAGCGGATCGAGAAGATGGTCTCGACGAAGAAGTTGAGGATCACGGCGAGCAGCGCCACCAGCAGCAGGCCCTGGGCGGCCTGGCGGCGCTCCGGCGGTCCCGCCGGGCCGGGCGCGGGGGTCGCGGACGCCTGCGCCGGCGCGCCCCGCCGCGTGAGCCAAAGGAAGGTGAGCACCGCGCCGGCGTCCAGGAAGAAGAGGGCGATGACGGCGAGCAGCGTGGCCAGGGGCGACTCGGTGGGCAGCGGGCCGAGCAGGGCGGGCAGCGCGCTCTCGCGCGCCCCCGCCGCGGTGAGCACGACGGCGAGCAGGAGGTGGCAGGAGTACAGGACGGCCAGGCTGCGGCGAAAGCGCCGGCGCGTGGCGAGCGGGACGTGCAGCGGGCGATCGACGAGCCGCTCGGCCAGGCCTTCGGGGTCGCCCAGCGCAGCGAGCGCGCGGGCGACGGCCTGCGCCTCGCCGAGGCCGGGCTCCTCGGCGAGCGTGGCCTCGACGCGGTCGGCGATGAGCGCCTCCACCTCCGCACGCACGCGCCGGGTCTCGCGCAGCGGCAGGAGGTCCAGCAGGCGCGCAAGCCAGGCCTCGCGCAGGTCCTCGGGGCGGTTCATGGGCTCTCCTCGTCCGGGGCGGGCGGCGCCGCGGCGGCGATCGCCGCCTCGGTGGCCCGGCGCGTGCGGTCCCAGGCCTCGCGCATGGCGTCGCGGGCCGCGCGCCCCCGCGCGCTCAACTCGTAGTACTTGCGCGGGCGGCTGCCCGCGGTGTCCCAACGGGCGCGCAGGAGGCCCTGCTCCTCGAAGCGGCGCAGGATGGGGTAGAGCGTCCCCTCCTCGACCGAGAGACCGGCCTGGGCGAGCAGCCGCACCAGGTCGTAGCCGTAGCGGGGCGTGGCCAGGAGGCACAGCGCGACCATCTGGACCACCCCGCGCTTGAGCTCCGCCTCGAACCGGGGATCGATGTCGGCCATGCCGCCCGTCCTGCGCCGTGGGACCCTCGCGCCGGGGTGCGGACCGACCGGCCCGCCTCGAAGTCTATCGGCGCCCCGGACCCCGTGCGAAGATGCCGTTCGTCGCCCGGGGAGCCGGGACCGCGAATGCCGCCCACGCCGCCCGACCCGTGCCGACCCCCGCCCCACGCCCGGGCGTCCCGCCGTCGGCGGGGCCCGGGGCGCGGGGCGCTGGCCCTCCTGGTCGCGCTGCTGGGCTCGCCGGGGCTCGGGCCGGGGGCGCGGGAGGCCCGGGCCGAGGCGGCCGCGCCGCTGGAACGCGCGCTGGACGCCATCGATTCGCCGCTCCAGGGCGCCCGCGAGGGGGCCGAGGCCTGGCTGGCCGCCGCCCTCACGGGCCCCGAGGCCGGGGCGGCGCGCGCGCGCATCGCCGCCCGGCTCCCCGAGGCGCCCTGGGCCGTGCAGGTGGCCCTCGCCGAGGTGCTGGCGCGCGACGAGTCGCCCGAGAGCCTGGACCTCCTCCTCGCGCACCTCACGCGTGCCCCGACCAGCCAGTACGGGCTGATCGCCATGGCGCTGCTGCGCGACCCCCAGACCGGCACCCGCCTGCTCGATGCCTGGCGCACGCGCCCCGAGGCCTTCGCCGGCCGGGACCGGCCGGCCGAACAACGCGCGCGGCTCGCGGAACTCGGCGAACTCCTGCGCCGCCTGGAGATCGAGCGCCTCTTCGTGGCCCGCAAGTCGCCCTCCGGGGGCACGGGCTACTACCGCGGCCAATACGAAGAACTGGCCCGCGCGGGGCGGCGGGAGCCCGCGCTCCGGGTCGTGCTGGGCATCGCGTTGGACGAGGCCCTGCCGATGCCCGGGCACTTCGTCAGCGGGGGCTACCAGTTCCTGCAGCCGGTGCGCGTGGAGATCGCCGAACTGCGCGACATGGCGATCAACGCCGTGGCCGAACTCGCGACGCCCGGGGACGAGGAGGCCGTGGCGCGGCTCGAACGCCGGCGCGGGCAACTCGAGGAGGAGTGGCAACGGCGCTACGAATGGCTCCTCGCGCACCGCTCCGACTACTGGGAGTCCGACGAGCGCGCCAAGCGCTGGGAGGACCGCCACGCCCTGTGGGAGGACGTGGTGGGGGAGTACGCCGACGTCGTGGCCTGCCTCTACCTCGTGGTGGGGGGGCCCTACGAGCGCCACGTGCGGGCCTTCCTCGACCGGATGGACGAGTTCCTCTGGGACCGCACCGCGCCGCGGCCGATCATGACCCAGGCGCTCAAGTCCTCGGTCCTGATTCGCGTCGGGTGGTACCGCGAGGCGATCCAGGCCTACCAGGCGTCGCTGCGCAGCGCGATGAGCTCCCGCGTCCTGGCCTACTACAACATGGCCTGCGCCTATGCGAACTGGTCGCTGCAGGAGGACGCCGAGGCCACGGGCCTGGGCGAGGTGCGGCGCAACCAGGCCTTGAGCATGCTCGAAGAGAGCGTGCGGCTGGGCTGGACCGACCTGGACTGGATGCGCCAGGACCGCGACCTGGACCCGCTGCGCGACTCGCCCCGCTACCGTGCACTCGAGCAGGTGGTGCGCGAGCGCCTCTTCCTGCCCCCCGAGCCAGGTGCCGCGCCCGGTGGCGGCGACATCGGCGACCCCGACGGGCGGTAGCGCGGCCGCGCGGTCAGGGGGCGGCCGGGCCGGCCGGGGCCGCGGCCCCGGCGCCGCCGGCGCCCGCGTCCCGCCCGGGCCAGGGCTGCGCCAGGCGGCAGACCAGGTTCACCAGTTCGAAGGGCAGCGCGGTGAAGCGCCCGAGGGAGTAGAACGCGCCGAAGGGCACGGCGAGCAGGAGCCGGGGCCAGGCCAGCCAGGGTCGGCGCGGGGGCGGGCCGCCGCGGCGCACGAAGACCAGGGGGGCCCAACTCGGCTGGCCGTCGAAGAGGGCCAGGCCCGCGCGGCGGTAGAAGGCGAGCGAGCCGCTGTGGCGCCGGTTCACGCGCAGGTGCGTGATCGCCACCCGGTGCAGGAAGTAGAACGGGGCGTGGACGAAGAGCACGCCGCCGGGCCGTAGGCAGTTCACCAGGCGGGCGAGTTCGGCCGGCGCGTCCGGCGCGTGTTCGAGGACGTCCAGGCACACCACGACGTCGAAGGCGTCCGGTGAAAGGTCCGCGGGGTCGGCGATCGCCGTGACGGACGCGCCCGCGGCGGCGTGGAGGCGCCGGGCGAAGTCGCGGGTGGGGCCGGGCAGGTCGAAGGCGCAGACGCGGTGGCCGGCTTGGGCCAGCGCCAACGCGTCAAACCCCAGTCCGTCGCCCCAGCACAGCACGCGCTGGCCGGGCCCGAGGCCGCGGGCGATCCAGCGGCGGATCCACGAGCGCATCCCCCGCTTGAGCAGGTTGCGGTTCCAGACCGCGAGTTCGTAGAGGAAGGCGTCCGACGCGTACAGCCGCGCCATCGCCGCGTCGAAGCGGTAGGGCGTCACGCCCAGCGCCCGGGCGGCGCGGCGTACGCTGCTGCCGCGCCGCCAGAACTCGGCCCAGAGGCGCCGGTGGGCCGTCTCGGCGTCGGAGCCGCCCACGGCCGCCAGGGCGCGGGCGAGCGCGCGGCCGTCTCGCAGGAGCCCCCAGGCGTCCGCCGGGAATGCCCCGTCGGGCGGGGGCGCGGCGCTCATGGCGCGGCCCCGGCCGGGCGGGGCCGCAACGCCCGCACGGCCCGTTGCGAGCCCCACACCAGTGCCACCGCCGCGCCGAAGGTGCCGAACACGAAGCCGGGGCCGGCCCGCGAGGCGCCGCTGGCGAGCACGAGCGCGAGCCAGTACAGCGCGAGCAGCATCTCGAGCACCTGGCGCTTCACCGGCCCGGGGCGCGGGCGGCGTCCGAAGGCCACGCTGCTCACGACCCCGAAGGCGACCAGCGCCCCGAGCGTGGGCCCGCCGGCCGTCGCCCACGCCAACGCCGCGGCGCCGGCGAAGGCCACGCCCGCCAGCGTGAGCCCGGCGCGCCGGCGGATCGCGGAGGGTCGTTCCTCGGTGCTCGAGAGCCCGAGCACGCCCGCGCTGTACAGGCCGACGCACAGCGGCCCGAGCAGCAACGCAGCGTCGCCCCTTCCCGCGTCCAGCAGCGCCGCCGGGACCAGGGCGGCGTTGAGCGCCCGCACGCCGCCCATCGCCAGTGCCCCGGGGACCAGCCAGCGCTTGAGGAGGAAGTCGTAGGCGAGCGCGAGGCCCAGCGCCAGCGGGACGAGGGGGCGAAACGCCGCGGCCCCGCCGCCCAGAACCAGGGCCGCCGTGCACAGGAGGGCGAGCCCGAACGCGGCGGCCCCCGCGCCGATCTGCCCGGCGGGCAGCGGCCGGTCGGGGGCGAGCGTGCGGTCGCGGCGCCGGTCGGCCAGGTCGTTGGCCAGCATGCCGGCGCCGTAGAGGCAGAGCGAGGTCGCGGCCAGCGCGGCGAGGGCCCCGGGCCCGACGGCCAGGGGGTCCAGGCCGGCCTGCGCGCGCGCGAGCGCCGCGCACGCCAACGCGTCGCAGGCCGCGGTGGGGGCCAGCGGGACGCGCAGCAGGCGCAGCCAGGCGCGCACGCTGCCCCCCCGGGGAGCCTTCACGGGGCGGCCCCCGCCTCTGGCGCCGCGTCGATTGATAGAGCGGAGCCTGGCTCCGTACGTACATTCCAGCCTGGCTGGCACCGCGCGTACGTCAAGGCAGGAGGCGCGTGATGTCGTTCTTGAAGGCGAAGAACATGAGCACCAGGAGGAGCAGGAGGCCCACCTTCTGGAAGGTGTAGATGGTCTCCTCCTTGAGCGGCCGCCCCTTGAGCTTCTCGATCAGGATGAAGAGCAGGTGCCCGCCGTCCAGGACGGGGATCGGCAGGATGTTCAGCACCGCCAGCATCACGCTGATGTAGGCCAGGAAGTTGAGCAGGTCGACCCACGAGCCCTCGGCCTGGCGCTTGGTCTCGGTGACCAGCGTGATGGGCCCGGCGATGCTCTTGTTGAAGTTGATGTCGCCCGCGAACAGGGCGCCGATGGTGCGAAACACGTGGCGCACCTGATACACGGCCCGCCCGACGCCGGCCCCGGCCGCGGCGAGGACGCCGTCCACGGCGTGGGTCTCGAGGGCCGGGCGGAGCTCGGCCGGCAGGCGGTGGCGCTCCAGGCGGGCCGGGCGCACGGTGACCTGGCGCTCCAGGTCGGTGTCGTCGCGCACGGAGAGCACCAGCGGCTCGCCGGCGGGGGCGGCCAGGATCTCGCGCTGGAGCCCCGCCCAGTCGTTGACGCCCGTGGCGCCCACCCGCACGACGCGGTCGCCGGGCTTGAGCCCCGCCTCCAGCGCCGGCGAGGTCGCATAGCGCAGCACCGCGCCCGGGCCCGCCTCGGGGTCGGGGTCCTCGGTCACGTGGCCGGCGCGCAGCGGGACCAGGCGCGTGGCGCGCGGCGTGACGAGCGCGACGTCGTCCAGGAAGGTGGCGATCTCGGCCGCCGTCGCGAGCGGGACCTCGAGGCGCACCTCCCGGTCCGCCTTGAGCACGATCAGCGCGTCGATGGGGGGGCCGTAGGGCAACGCGGCCCAGTCCGGCTGCGAGGCGAGCGCGCGCCGCTCGCCGGCCGACTCCACGGCCAGGATCCGGTCACCCCCCGCCAGCACCTCGGCGGCCCGGCCCCGGGAGGCCCGCACCTCCGGCGGCCCGTAGGGCGCGATGCCGATCATGGTCCGGGCGGGACCCGCGCCTTCGGCCGGGGCGGGAAGGGCGAGTTCGAAGCGGCGCCCGTCGGGCGCCACGACCGGCACCGGGTCCACCCCGTGGGCGAAGGCTTCGACGATCCTGCGCCACGCGAGCGAGCCCCCCACGGCGGGGATCCCCGCCACGGTCACCGCGTCGGTCGGACCGACCTCGAAGGCTTCGGCCCCGGTGCCCAGCACGAGGCGGGCGGCCGACTGGATGCCCACCACCGAGAAGCCCAGCGCCTCGTTGTAGACGGGACGCACGGGCACCCGCAGGCGCTCCCCGCCCCGCTGCACGACGATGGGGTGCGCCTCGGAGTCGCCGAGCAGGACCGTCTCCATCACGAAGTCACGGAACGACTCGATGGGCTCCCCGTCCACCTCGAGCAGCCGGTCGCCGGGCTGGATGCCCGCCGCCCACGCCCCGTCGCCGGGCATCACCGCGCCCACGACGGGGGCGGCCTGGGTCACGCCGCTGCCCAGCACGAGCGCGTAGAAGACCGCGGCGGTCAGGAAGTTCATGATCACGCCCGCCGACACGATGAAGATGCGGGCCGACGCGCTCTTGGCGGGGAACTCGTCCGGCGCCGGTCCGCCGCCCCCGGACGCCGACTCGCCGGGCAACTCGCCGGCCATCTTCACGTAGCCGCCCAGCGGGATGAGGGCCACGCGGAAGTCCATGGCGTGGTCGGCCGGGTCGAGCTGGCGCCGGCCGGTCGTGAAGCGCGAACGGCCGTCGCGCCCCTTCTCCCAGCCGAAGAGCCGCGGCCCGAACCCGATCGAGAAGGTCTCGGTGCGCACGCCCACGAGGCGGCAGGCGATGAAGTGGCCCCACTCGTGGACGAAGATCAGGAAACTGATGCCCAGGATGGCGGTCAGCAGGTGGCCCCCGGGCAACGCGGCCAGGACCACGGAACCGACGCCGAGGGAGAGGAGCGGGGCCAGGCGGCGGCGCGGGGGGGGACGGATCATCCCCCAAGCCTACCCGTCACGCCGGCCCTCATAAGGACGGGCCAGGGTGCGGGCCCGCTCGCGCGCCCAGGCGTCCACGGCCCGGAGCGCGTCCAGGTCCGGGTCCGGGTCGAAGGGGTGTTCGTCCAGCACCGCGGCGGCCACCGCCGCGATGGCCCCGAAGGGGAGCTGCCCCGCGAGGAAGCGTTCGACCGCCGCCTCGTCGGCGGCGTTGAGCGCCGCGCCGGCCGTGCCGCCCCGGCGCGCGGCGCGGTGCCCCAGCGCGAGCGCGGGGAAGGCCTCGGCGTCGGGCGCCTCGAAGGTGAGGGCGGCGTAGTCGGCCACGCGAAAGCGGGGCTCGGGGCTGGGCAGGCGCTCGGGCCAGCCCAGCGCGTAGCGCAACGGCCCACGCATGTCGGGCGGCCCCATCTGCGCCACCACGCTC
>JAPKHB010000790.1 GCA_026647295.1 Planctomycetota bacterium
GCCCTACGCCTCCCTCGCCTCCAGCACGGCGCGCAGCGAGATGCGCGACCAGGCCGCGGTGCGCTCGCGGAACGCCGTATAGGACTCGTGGGTCTTGCGCGCGAGCTCGCTGCGGCCGGCGAGCTCGGCCAGCACGTCGGCGGCCTGGCGGCGCGCGGCGGCGACCACCGGCGCCGGGAAGCTGCGCAGCGTGACGCCGTGGCGCTCGGTGAGCGCCGCGAGTGCCTCGGCGTTGAGCCGCTCCATCTCGGCGAGCGCGTAGCTCGCCTCCGCCGCGCAGGCATGCGCCACGATCGCCCTGGTCTCCGGGTCGAGGCTCTCCCAGAGCTTGAGCGAGACGATGCATTCGCCGGTGCCGTTCGGCTTGTTGAAGCCGGGCCCGTAGTAGAACGGCGCCGCGCGGTAGAGGCCGAGCGCGATGTCGGTGCCCGGGCCGACGAACTCGACCGCGTCGAGCACGCCCGACTGCAGGCTGGTGAGGATCTCGCCCGGCGAAGTGGTCTGCGGCGTCGCCCCGAGCCGGCGATAGACCTCACCGCCGAGGCCGAGCGAGCGGATCTT
>JAPKHB010000791.1 GCA_026647295.1 Planctomycetota bacterium
CTGCGCGACGGGCTCGTGAGCGCGGTCTACAGCCTGCCCGAGCTGGCGTTCGTGAGCCTCCGCAAGGGGACGTTGCGCTACGGGCCGCCGCCGGCGCGGGAGGAGGCCTTCGGGCCGGCGCCCTGAGCGCTGCGCCGGCCCGGCGCGGCCGGCTCCTGCTCCGCGTCGCCCCCGGCGCCGAAGGTGGAGGCGGCCCGGGTCGCCCCCGGGGAGCCCGCCGGCTGGCCGCGGGTCCCGCGGAAGCCGTCGGTCAGGGAGCCGGCGCGGGGCGCGCCCCCGCCCGCCGCCGCGCGGCCCGGCGCCCCGTCGGCCCGTCGCCCCGGAGGAGGCGGGGCGACGGGGGCGATTATAACCGGACGATCAACGCGGCGCGACGCACGGGGCGTCAGATGCCCGGCATGCCGGCGGGCTGGTCGGGCGCCCGGACGCTGCGGAGCAGGGCCTCGGTCTGGGCGCGGAGCTTGTCGAAGTCGCTCGCCGCGGGGCTCTCGCTCAGCGAGCGGAGCGGGGCGGGCTCGCCTCCCTCGACCGCCTCGACCTCCATGTAGGCGGGCAGTTCCC
>JAPKHB010000792.1 GCA_026647295.1 Planctomycetota bacterium
GCGGCGAGAATCAACCCGCCACGCTGCTGGGCGTGCTCGATCAAACCCGCACCGCCATGGGCGGCCGGAAAATGGTGCAATGGATTTTGCATCCCCTGCGCCAAACCGCGGCGATTCGCGCCCGCCAGGACGCGGTGGCCGAGTTGCTGGCCGACGCCGCGCGCCGCGAGAAGCTGGCCAGCCGGCTGCGCGGCATCGGGGATTTGGAACGGCTGGTTGCCAAGATCAGCCTGGCGCGCGCCAATGCCCGTGAGCTGTTGACCGTGCAGCAGGTGCAGGAACGCATCCCCGAGCTGAAAAGCCTGCTGCTGCAATATGAAAGCGCGCTCCTGCAGCAGTGCGGCCACACGCTCGATCCGCTCAGTGATTTGACCGCACAACTGCGCCGCGCGCTGGTGGAGGACCCGCCGCTCTCCGTTACCGAAGGCCATCTCATCCGGCCGGGCTATTCCGCCGAGCTGGATGAATTGCGCCAACTCGCCACCCACGGCAAGGACTGGATCGCCAACCTGCAGAAAACCGAGCGCGAGCGCACCGGCATCGCCTCGCTGAAAGTCGGT
>JAPKHB010000793.1 GCA_026647295.1 Planctomycetota bacterium
GCCAGCCGGCCGAGCGCGCCCCCCGCGAGCAGCACGATCGCCGCCGCGCCCCAGAGCGCCAGCGGCTTGCCCAAGTCCCCCAGCAGCCCGAGCAGGAGGTTCGCCGCGTCGACCGGCGTCCACTCCATGACGAGCGCGGCCAGCGGCTCGAGCGGCGGTGGCTCGCCCGCGACGCCGGCGACGAGAGCCGCCACGGCGCCCGCGTGGTGTACGTCGGGCCGCGTCTCTCGATGACCGGCTCCAACGCCGACGAGTGGCTGGCCGCGAAGCCGGGCACCGAGGGGCTGCTGGCCCTCTCGCTGGCCCGGGTGGCCCTGGCGAACGGCGGCGGCACCGAGGCGGCGCGCACCGCGCTGGCCGGCGTGCTGGCCCGCGAGGAGGACCGGATCGCCGCCCTGGTGCTCGAGCCGATGGTGCAGGGCGCCGCCGGCATGCGCGTCCACGACCCGGCCTTCCTGCGGGTGGCCCGCGACCTGTGCGACCGGCACGACGTCTTCCTGGTCGCCGACGAGGTCTTCACCGGCTACGGCCGCAGCGGCCCGATGTGGGCCTGCCAGCAC
>JAPKHB010000794.1 GCA_026647295.1 Planctomycetota bacterium
TATTCGGCGCGTTGTGTTGCAATGCCTGGATGTGGCACAAGATCGCCAGTGTGTAATAGACAGCCTGCCGTTGCCCGTCGTGCAGTTTCATCTCGTGCCGTCCTCGCCTGCTAGCGGCGAGTGGAAAGCCAACGGTTCTACCTTTGGCAAAGTGCCCTCCAAGAAGCAGACGATTTTCGGGTACAAACTGCACCTGCTGATTGCAATGAACGGCGTCATTCTCGACTTTGAACTTGCACCTGCCAATGAATTCGACTTGGAAGTCGGCTTTGAGTTGCTTTCTGAGCATACCGATTTGCAGGTCTTGGGCGATAAAGCCTATATCAGCGCCGCAAAAGCCGCTCAGCTATGGAAGGAGAACCGAATTGAACTCAAAACCATTCCTCGGCGCAATCAGCAAAAACAATTGCCTCGCGCCACACAACGCCTTTTTAACTCCGTTCGGCAAATTATCGAAACGGTCAACGCTCAACTTTCCAGTCAGTTCAACATTGAGGTCAACTATGCCCGCACCTTTTGGGGCTTATGCACACGCCTCTACACCAAACTCGCGGCTCAT
>JAPKHB010000795.1 GCA_026647295.1 Planctomycetota bacterium
GATCACGCGCACGTTCACCTGCAAGGTTTGGGTGCCGCCGACGCGTTCGAACGTTTGCTCCTGCAGCACGCGCAGCAGCTTGACCTGGGTTTCGAGCGGCAGCTCGCCGATTTCATCGAGAAAGAGCGTGCTCTTGTGGGCCAGTTCGAAGCGGCCTTTTTTCTGCGCCGTGGCGCCGGTAAACGCGCCTTTTTCATGGCCGAACAGCTCGCTCTCCACCAGCCCGGCCGGCAGCGCGCCGCAATTGACGGTAACCATGAATTGCTCCTTGCGGCTGCTGCGCTGATGAATTGCGCGCGCAATCAGTTCCTTGCCGGTGCCGGTTTCGCCCAGCAACATCACCGTGGTGCCGGTCGCCGCCACCATTTCGATGCTTTGATAAACCTGGCGCATGGCCCCTCAAGGCCGCCATCGAGGAAGACCGCGCGCGCCAGGCCGAGCTCGAGCGCCAACGCACCGAAGCCGACGAGGCCGCCGACAAGGAAGCCGGCCACACCGGGATGGCTGCTCCGGTCGGGCTTGCCCAGCGCGCCTGGCCCTTGCTAAACATGATGGAAGA
>JAPKHB010000796.1 GCA_026647295.1 Planctomycetota bacterium
AAACAAGGATATGTTCCGGCTTATTTTTTAAACGACCCAGGTCCTTGAGTACTCCGTTCATCCGCGAAGTAAAATAAACGTGACTATTCTTCTTATCACACCACTCAGGGGCATAATACTGGAACAAACGCCAATCATTTAAACAGTAAAATTTCGTGTCGTCTTTATTATAATTTTTTGTTATATAGTTTATTGTTGAGACTGATGGCGGTTCTTCATTTCTGTTGATTGAAACAATCCTTAATGAATCAACAGTTTGAGAAATAACGAATGCAAACACAATTGCAAGAAACAATGCTACGCCTGATTTCCCGCCTTTCATGTAGCGAATGTATACATACCATAAACCCGCGCTCACAAGAATAACCAAAAAAGGTATAAGCACCATAACCTGGCGAATGGCATCCTGGATAAGGGCAACCCACAAAAAGTAAGGAACGAAAAAGGCGATCAGGAACATATTCCTGAGATTCCATCTTTCATGCATAAAGAAACATATCAGGGAAACTCCTGTTATCAGAGTGGGCACGATTCTCAAAATGGGCGTATCTGTCCACC
>JAPKHB010000797.1 GCA_026647295.1 Planctomycetota bacterium
CGTCTTCGACTTCAGTATCGCCCGCGGCCTGGCGTATTACACCGGCACCGTCTTCGAGACCGAACTGTGCGAGCTGCCCGAGTTTGGCTCGGTCTGCTCGGGCGGGCGCTACGACGACCTCGTGGCGCGCTTCCTCGGGGAGAAGGTGCCCGCGGTCGGTACGTCGGTCGGCGTCGATCGGATGCTCGTCGCCCTGCTCGAGCTCGGCCGCGCGCCGCTGCGCGCTCCAGCCGAGTTCCGCCGCGAGGAGGTCGGCCACAGCAGGCGCCACCGCCGCGGCCGCCGCGGCATCGAGGAAAAGCGCGCGGCTGCGGCGCGCGAGCACGTCCTCGACGGAAAGGGCGAAGTCCTCGCGCAGCGCGCGCCGCACCTCGGCGGCCTCGCGCCCGGTGCGCACCAGCACGGCGATGTCGGCCGGGCGCAGGCGCTGGAAGTCCTTGCCGGGCGAGGTAGAGGCTACCGGTACCCGAATAGCGCGCCCCCAACTGTTTTAGGAAATCTTGAATTTCGTGACTTCCTATCTCGACCATTGTATCTCCAAGGAAAGTTGCCTGAG
>JAPKHB010000798.1 GCA_026647295.1 Planctomycetota bacterium
AGGGCATCGAGGCCCTCGCCGCCGCCCGCGGCCTCAGCGCCCGCGCCCTGCACGGCGTCCGCGCCCTCGCCGCGATGCTCGAGGTCGCCTCCACCATCGCCGTCCCCACCGCCGCCCTCTCGCTCACCGCCGCCCTCCTGGCCGGCGCCCCCCACCTCGCCCTCCGCCACCTCTCGGTGGGCGCCGCGCTCGGCGCCTTCGCCGTCGTCTGCGGCGTCACCCTCGGCGGCCTGGCCGCCGTCGCCGGCCGCGCCGCTGGTGCGTTCGGCGGTGGGCGCGGGGACGGTGGCGGGGTCCTTGCCGTGGCGGTAGGCGCGCAGCGGGGCGTGGACGAAGCTTTCGGCGACGAGGTTGCCGCCGTCGATGATGTCGGTGCCGCTGACGGTGTCGTCGGTGACCTCGGGCGTCTGAAGCGTGCCGTCGGCGCCGCCGCTGACGATGGCCGTCGGCGGCGCGGGCGGCGGCGGGATGGCACCCAGGCGCGCGACCTCTTGCGTGTCGTCGCAGGCGAAGAAGGTCATCTCGTAGTAGCCGCTGCTGTTCGTCGCGCGCCACT
>JAPKHB010000799.1 GCA_026647295.1 Planctomycetota bacterium
GTAGGTTTGGCACCAGAGGACTTCGCACATGACGTGCTACTGCGCGCGGCCGGCAAGGGCTCCGCCGGTGAAGATGTCCACGCCGAACTCGCCGCCCGGAGTGACCACCGGGCTTGAGCCGAGGATGATGACGACTTCGTTGGGCTGGATGAAACGCTCCGTGCTGTCGGCAAGGGTGAGCACCGGCGCGAAGCTGATGAACGCGCCTGTGCCGAAGCGGTCGCCGAGAATGCCGAGCGCGAACACGTCGGTCGCCGGCGTCGGCGTCTCGCCGCGCGTCTGCTCGGGCGCCATGTAGTCGGGGGTGCCGCCGATGCGCGTCGAGCGCCGGCGCACGGCCTCCAGCATCTTGGCGAGCCCGAAGTCCATGATCTTCACGACCTTGTCGCGCGTGAAGAACAGGTTCGAGGTCTTGATGTCGCGGTGGACGACCTTCGAACGCCAGGCACATTCCAGCGCGCGGGCCATGTCGAGCATGATCTTGAGCGCGCGCGGTTCGCTGAGTCTCTGCTCTTTTTCGAGCACTTCCTTCAGCGACGGACCATCCACGTATTC
>JAPKHB010000008.1 GCA_026647295.1 Planctomycetota bacterium
CTACGTGCCCTTCCGCGACCTCTCCAAGATCTTCGAGAAGGAGGGCGAGGGGGTGTTCCTCCCCTACGCGGAGTTCCGCCGGCTCTGGGAGGCGGCCCACCGCACGCCCGCCGAGCGAGGCGAACCCCCCGTCGCCGCGGTGGTGCGCGCCGCGGCCTACGAGGGGCGCGCCGAGGGCGGCCTGCTCACGCTGGAGGCCCAGATCGAGGTCGAGGTGCTGGCCAAGGGCTGGCAGCGCGTGCCGCTGGCCTTCGCCGGCATCGGCGTGGAGCGCGCGACGGTCGACGGGGCGCCGGCCCTCCTGCTGCCCACCAAGCGCGGCTACGACCTGCTCCTGGAGGGCGCGGGCCGGCGCACCCTGGCCCTTACGCTGCAGGCGGCCGCCCCGGCGACCGGCGACACCCACGCCGCCGAGTTCTCGCTGCCGCCCGTGCCGCTCGCCCGCCTCCTTGGTTCCCTTTGCGGCAACCGCCACCGGCAATGTGAGCGTGACCGCCGCCCTGGCCGCGCTGATCCCGCAGATGGACGCGGCCGAGCTGGTGGCCGCGGCCTGGGAGCCGGCGCCCACCCGCGAGCCACTCGCGGGCCGGCCCGTGGTAGGGCGCCGAGAGCCGCCGGCGGGCCTCCTGCGTCTCGACCCAGCAGGCCTCCTGGATCCCCGGTCCGGGCCGGGGCACGCCGGTGGTCGCGACGGCAAAGCAGGTCGCGCGCCACGTGTAGACCACCGCCCCGTCGGGCCGCGCCTTGCGCCCTTCGGCCACCCAGAGCAGGTCCGCGACCGTCCCCTCGAGGCCGGTTTCCTCCCGCCACTCCCGGCGCAAGCCCGCGGCGAGCGTCTCGCCCGGGGCCAGGCGCCCCCCCGGGAGGTCCCAGAGCAAGCGGCTCCGGCCCCCCACCCGGCGCGGGTTGGACACGAGCAGGACCCGGCCCCCGGCCAGGGCCAGGCCGAAGGCGGCGTCGAGGTGTCCCGTGGGCTCGGGGCCGGGTCCGGGCATGGGACCGGGTTCTACCAGGGCCGATCCCCCGGGCGCGCTCCCAAGGCGCTCAAGAGCCGGGGGCGAACGGGTCGATGGGGTGTCGGTCCACCGCCCGCCGCCTGCGATGCCCCCGCGCCCCCCGATCCCCAACCACCTCTGGCACCTGGCGCTACGCCTGGGCACGGCGGGTCTGGTCGCGGTGGTGGCCGTCGCCCGCCTGGGCTTCCCGGCCGCCGACCCGGGGGCCGACCTGCTCCTGGGCGCCTTGTGTGCGCTCGCCCTGGCCAGCGCGTTGCTCCCGGCGCGGGCCGACTCGCCCCAGCGGCGCGCGCTGGAGATGGGCGTCCTGGTGCTCCACCTCCTGTGCGTGGGCGGCCTGGTGCGGCTGCTCCTCGCCCAGCCCGAGGCGTCCATCGACCCGCGCATCCCCTTCCTCGCGGGTTACGTCGTCGCGTTGCTGGTGGCCGCCGTGGGCCAGCGTCCGGCCCACACCGTCCTGGGCGCGCTGGCCGGCGGGATGGTGATGGCGCTGGGCCTCGCCTCGCTGGCCGCGACCGAAAGCCTGCCCGCCAGCGAGATCGCGCTGCTGCAGTTCGGGTTGCTCGCCGCCACCGCCGCCGACGCCGGCTGGGTGAGCAACGCCCACCGGCGCGAGCGCGAGCGCCAGGTGCTGGCCCTGCAGGTCGAGCGCGAGCTCAAGCGCCGCTCCGCCGACGCCTCCGAGCAGGCGACCCTCGTCCAAGCGCTGCTGGACTGCAGCGAGCTGCGCGAGGTCGCCGACGCGCTGCTCGCCCACCTGCGCACGCACCTGGAGGTGCAGGCCCGCGCCGTGGTGCTGGAGGCCGACGGCCAGGAGGCCGCGGTGTGGGAGGAGGCGACGCGCCTGGACGAAGACGACAGCGAGCGCCGCCGCGTGACGCTGCAGGCGGCGCTGCGTGAGGCCGGGTCGCAACACCTCGTCGCGCGCGTGGCGCTGCGCTTTGCGGGCGCGCACGGCGCCGCCCGCGGCGACCGGTGGCGCACGGAGGTCTCGGTGCCCGTCCTGGCCGGCGGCCGGGTGGCGGGCGTCCTCCTGCTGGCGGACACCACCCCCGGCGCCGTGCCGCCGGAGCGCATCGGCGTCCTGGCCGACGCGGCCCGGCGCGTGGGCGAGGCGATCCAGCGCCTGGAGCGCCAGCGCAGCGTGGAGCAGCGGCGCACCGCGCTGCTGCTCCGCCAGATGCGCGAGGGCATCCTCCTGCTCGCGCCCGACGGCCAGGTCCAGATGGCCAACCCGGCGGCGCAGCAGATGCTGGCCGCCTCGCCGGGCGCCCCGGCCACGGGCCGGCCCACCCACCTGGGCCAACTCGCCCTGGCGGACCTCGCCCGTACCCCTCCGGGGGCCGCGCGCCGGTTCGTCACGCGCCTGCCCGACCAGGCCGGCGCCGAGGCGCGCACGCTCTCGGGCAGCGCGCTCGTGCTGGCCGACGGCGCCACCTGCGTCGGCACCCTGGTCACGGTCGCCGACGTGACCGAAGAGCAGGCCACGCGCCGCCGCGTGGAGCACGCCGAGAAGATGACGCTGGTCGGGCAGACCCTGGCGGGGGTGGCCCACGAGCTCAACAACCCCCTCGCGGCGCTGCTGGGCTACGCCGACCTCCTGCGGGGCCAGGAGATGCCGGCCACCGTGCGCGGACCGGTCGACAAGATGCGCGACCAGGCCCTGCGCGCCACGCGCATCGTGCGCAACGTGATGGACTACGCCCGGCGCCGCAGCCCCGAGCGCCACCCGGTCCCGCTGCCCGAGATCGCCCGCAGCGTGGTCGAACTCTTCGCCTACGAGGCCCGCATCGCCGGCGTCGAGCTCACGAGCGAGGTGCCGGAGGGCCTCCCCCCCGTGCTGGGCGACCGCCACGCCCTGCAGCAGGTGCTGGTCAACCTGGTGCAGAACGCGCTCCACGCCCTCGAGACCTACGACGGCGCGCGCGCCATCCGCCTGCACGCGTTCGCCGACGGCGAGCGGGTGGAGGTGTCGGTGAGCGACTCCGGACCCGGCGTCCCCCTCGACCTGCGCGCCCGGATCTTCCTCCCCTTCGTGACCACGAAGTCCCCCACGCGCGGCACCGGCCTGGGGCTGGCGATCTCGCGTTCCATCGCGCGCGAGCACGGGGGCGACCTCCTCCTGCACCCGCCCGGCGAAGGGGGCGCGACGTTCACGCTGCGCCTGCCCGTGGCCCGCAAGGCCCCCGCCGGCGCCGAGGCCCCGGCGCACGCCCCCGAGCGCCTCGGCCAGCACCGGATCCTGGTCGTCGACGACGAACTCTCCGTGCGCGAGAGCCTCGTGGCCCAGCTCGGCTACCTCGGCTCGGACGTGGACAGCGCCGGCTCCGCCGCCGAGGCCCAGCGTCTCCTGACGGGCCAGCGCTACGACGCCGTCCTGCTCGACCTGCGCATGCCGGGGGTGGGCGGGATCGAACTGCACCGCGACATCGCGCAGCGCAACCCGCTGATGGCCCAGCGGGTGGTGTTCATGACCGGCGACTTCGTCAACGGCGACCTCCTGGAAGCCGTGCGCTCGACGGGCAACCCGGTGCTGGAAAAGCCCTTCACCATCGAGGAGCTGTCCCGGGCCGTGAAGGCGGCGTCGCAGCAGGACCTGCTCGGCGCGATCCGAACCACCACGGCCTGACGCGCGGCGGGTGCGCCCCGCGTCCGCGCCGCGCCCGGGGGGGACCCCGCGGCGCCTACCGCCCGGCCGGGGCCCCGGCCGGCGCGGCCCGCCACGGCGGCAGCCGGGGCTCGATGCGGGCGGTGCGGGCGACGGCGCCGGGGCCCTGGACCGGCGCGAGGTAGCCGGCGGCGCGCGCGAGCCAGTAGGCGAAGAGCCAGTCGGCGCGCGTGAAGGTCACGTCCGGGTCCGGCGGGGCGTCGGGCGGGGCCACCTGCACCTTGTCGGCCTGGGTCTTCCAGGCCCACTCCACCACGCCCCGCTCGAGCGCGGTGGCGATGCGCCGGCGGTTCTCCGAGCGCGCGCCCCGGGGCGGCGCCTCGGACGCCGGCATGGCGTGCAGCGTCGCGCGCAACTCGCCCAGGACGGCGGCGTGGTCGTAGGTCGAACCGGCCAGGAGCTGGCAGGCGCAGTAGCCGGCGTTCCACCAGCCCACGGTCGCGCGGCGCAACTCGGCGAGCCCCCGGCGGGCTTCGCGCGCGCTTCCGGGATCGCCGTGGAGGGTCACGGCGAGCAGCGCGACGTGCGCCATGTTGGCGTTGGAGGCCGTCAGGAACGCGCCGAGCCACGCATTCTGGCTCGCCAGCGCGTCGCGCCAGCCGGCCCGGCGCAGCCGCGCGAGGCGGTCGTAGAACTCCGGGGTGTCCCACAGCCGGGCCGCCGTCGTGAACACCCCGTAGCCGATGGCGGCGAAGGTGCCGTTGCGCACGAACGGGACGAAGGGGATCTCCGGGTTGAGGTCGCCGTACTCCGTCTCCTTGCCCCGCCAGTCGCGCAGCTCCATGTCGTCGCGGGCGAGCCGCCGCGCGAGCGCCCCCACCTGCTCGCGGGCCAGTCCGAGGAGGTCAGGGTCGTCGACGAAGCGGCCGAGCGCGGCCCAGCCCAGGCTCACGCCGGCGAGTTGGTCGCGGCTCACGTCGCCCCGGAAGCAGAGCCCCTCGACGGCCGGCGAGGGCCGCACGCGCTTGGGCGCCGGCGCGCCGGGGGCAAGGCGCCCCACCGTGCGGCACAGCGTCCCGGGCCGGCCCGTCGCGGCGCCAAGGCGCGCGAGCCCCCCGGCCAGCACGCGGCACTGCGCGAGCGCGTCGGGGTCGGCCGTCACGTGCCAGCGCGCCGCCTGCGCGGCGAGGTAGCAGCCCGTCCACATGGCGGCGTCCGAGAGCGAGAGCGCGGCGTGGGAGAGTTCGTCGGGCCCGGCCCCGGGCCGGTGGCGGTAGACGAGCAGGCCTTCGGGCGAGAGGTGCCACCACATCCCGGCCTGGAGCGTGGCCGCCTTCGCGTAGAGTTGCTCGTCGCTGCGGCCGGGCTTGGGGAAGAGGGGCCGGCCGGGGCCCGGACTCCCCCGCCCCTCGGCCGGGCCGCCCCAGCAGAGCAGCAGGAGGCCGACGCACCCGACGCCGGCCGCGGCGCGGGCGCGCCTTGCGGGGGGGCGGAGCGCGGACATGGGCGTCATGGTAGCCGCGCCCCGGCCCGCGGCCGCCCCCCGGCGCCCGCCCGGCGCCTTGCGCCCCCGGCCCCCGCGCGCGGGTCGGGCAGGGCCAGGCCCGGGGCGAGCTACCGGTCGTGGTGCGTCACGCGCTCCAGGAAGCGCGCGGTGCGCGGATCGCTCGGGCGCGTGAGCACCTCGGCCGCCGAGCCCAGTTCCACGATGTGGCCGGCCTCGAGGAAGGCGACCCGGTCGGCGCAGGCCCGGGCGAAGCCGTAGTCGTGCGTCACCACCACGAGCGTCCGGGAGTGTTCCTCCGCGAGCGCCCGGAGCACCTCGTTCACCTCGGCGCTCATCTCGGGGTCGAGCGCCGAGGTCGGCTCGTCGAAGAGCAGGATCTCGGGATCCATCGCGAGCGCGCGGGCGATGGCCACGCGCTGCTGCTGGCCGCCGGAGAGCTGGCGCGGGCGGGCGCCCAACTTGGCGCGCAGGCCCACGCGCTCGAGCAGCGCCTCGGCGCGGGCGCGGGCCTCGGTGCGGTCCAGGCCGCGCACGGCGACCGGGGCCAGCATCACGTTCTCGAGCGCCGTCTTGTGGGGGTAGAGGTGGAAGGCCTGGAACACGAAGCCGATGCGCCGGCGCAACGGGCGCCAGAAGGGGTCGTCCGGGCGCGCGGCCGGGGGGCCCAGCGGCACGCGCACGTCCAGCACGCGCAGCGCCCCCGCGTCGCGCACCTCCAGGCCGTTGATCAGCCGCAGCAGGGTGGACTTGCCGCCGCCGCTCGGGCCGATCAGGGCCAGCACCTCCCCGGCGCGCACCGCGAGGTCCACGCCGTCCAGCACGACCAGGGAGCCGTAGCGTTTGCCCACGCCCTCGAAGACGATCGCGGGCGCCCGCGACGCCCCGGCGGCCGGGCCGTCAGACACGCAACTCCATCACCTGGAAGGTCGGCTCCCGGACCAGCCGGTAGGGCGCCGAGGGCAGGTCCTGGGCGCTCTTGACGTGCTGGCTCATCGCGAGGTAGGCCGCGCGGTCCGCAAGGAGGTTGACCTCGACCAGGCGCCCGGTCGGGCCGGTCGGACCCATCTCCTCGTAGACCTCGTAGCGCTCCGATCCGTGCGCCTCCCAGTACGGCTTGAGTTGCTCGCGGGCCCGGCGCAGGAACTCCTCGCGGTGGCGCGGATCGATGCGGAAGGTGACGAGGGACAGGACGCGGGCCATGGCGCAGAGGATGCGCCGCCCCCCGCGCGCGCGCCCCCTTTTCTCGACCCGCGCCGCCGCGGGTGGCCGGGCGCCGGACCCCGACGCGCCGGCCCGGCCCGCCCGCCGGCCCGGTAGGCTGGCGGGCGATGCGCGCCCTGGTCCTCCTGGTCCTGGCGGCGGCCGCCGGCTGGTGGGTCGCCGACCGCCTCTCGCGGCCCGCCCCGCCCGAGGCCCCGCCGGCCCCCCCGCCGGCCGCGACCCCGGACCCCGCCCAGGCGGCCCGCTCGGCGGCCACGGCCCAACTGCGCACGGCCACGGTCACGCTCCGGGTCGTGACGCCCAACCGGCACGTCCCGCCCGACGCGCGGGTGGGGTACGTCTTCCGCGGCGAAGAGCGCCTGTTCCGGGTCAACGAGCAGGGGTGGCGCCGGCTCACCGACGTGCCCCTGTTCGAGCTCGAGTTCGTGGCCCGGGCCGCGGGCTACGAGGACGCCCGCCAGACGCGCACGCCGCTGGCCGGCATCCCCGAGGAGGTCGTGCTGCCGCTCAAGCCCCTGCCGGAGGTCGGCCGGCCCGACCGGTGAGCCGGGCGGACGGGGGCCCACGGCGCCGCGCCCGAGGCTTCGGCCGGCGCGGGCTCTTCCGGCCGGCGTGCGACGGGTAGGCTTGGCGGCGTGAGCGATCGGCCCGCCCCCCCCGAGGACCCGGCGTTTGACCAGCGCTACTTCCGCAAGGGCTTGGGCCTGCGCCAGGAGGCCCGGGCGCGCGTGAGCGCGGAGTGGCGCAGCGACTGGGTCAGCACCTTCAAGGAGCAGGGCTACACGGTCTGCGTGGGCGAGACGACCCTTCGGCTCGCCCGCGAGTTCGGCTTCTGCTACGGCGTCGAGCGCTCCGTGGACTACGCCTACGAGACGCTCAAACGCTTTCCCGACCGGCGGATCGTGCTCACGGGCGAGATCATCCACAACCCGCGGGTCAACGGACGCCTGCGCGCGATGGGGATCCGCTTCCTGGGGGAGGAGGGCCTCGCCGACGCCTCGGCCCTCGGGCCCGGCGACGTGGTCATCCTGCCGGCCTTCGGCGTCGCCACGGGGCCCTTCGAGGAGATCAAGCGCAGCGGCGCGGTCGTGGTGGACACGACCTGCGGCAGCGTGCTCAACGTGTGGAAGAACGTCGAGCGCTACGCCCGCGACGGCCTCACCTCGCTGGTACACGGCAAGGTGAACCACGAGGAGACGCGGGCGACGGTGAGCCGGGTGGGGCTCACGCCCGACGCCCACTACATCGTGGTGCTCGACCTCGCCGAGGCGCAGGCCGTGGCCGACTGGATCCGCCACGGCGGCGACCGCGCCGCCTTCGCCCGGCGCTTCGCCCCGCCGCGCACCTCGGCGGGCTTCGACCCCGACCGGCACCTGGAGCGCATCGGCGTGGCCAACCAGACCACGATGCTCTCCAGCGAGTCGCTCGCCATCGCGCGGCTGGTCGGGGAGGCGCTGGCCGAGCGCCACGGGGACGCCTCCGACCGGGCGCGCTTCCGCTCCTTCGACACGATCTGCTCGGCCACGCAGGACCGCCAGGACGCGCTGGCCGAGTTGATCCGCGAGCCGCTCGACCTCCTGCTGGTGATCGGGGGCTACAACTCCTCCAACACCGGGCACCTGGCCGAGATGGCGGTCGGGCGCGTGCCGGTCTATCACATCAAGGGCGCGGAGTGCCTGTGCTCCGCCGCCGAGATCCGGCACAAGCCCGTGGGCGGGCGCGAGGAGGCGCCCGGGCGGGCGTGGCTGCCGACCCGCGGGCCGCTGCGCGTCGGGCTCACCGCCGGCGCCTCGACCCCGGACGCCGTGATCGGCGACGTCGTGGACCGCTTGCTCGAACTGCGCGGCCACGCCCGGGAAGAGGTGGCCGGCCGCCCGTGAGGACCCGCGCCCTGCACCCCTTCGGCCCGCTGGCCCGGCGCGAGGCCATCCGCCTGCAGGAGTGGCTGGCCGGGCACGTGGTGGCGCGCGGGAGCTTCCGGCGCAAGTTGCGCCTCGTCGCGGGCGTGGACTGCTCGCCCTCCCCCGACGGCTACCTGCACGCGGCCGTCGTGTTGTGCGAGGCGCCCACGTGGGCGGTGGTCGAGGAAGCCCACGCCTCGGGCCAGCCGGCGATGCCCTACCACACCGGCCTGCTCTCCTTCCGCGAGGCCCCGATCGCGCTCGAGGCGCTGCGCAAGTTGCGCACGCGGCCCGACGCGGTCCTGGTGGACGGCCACGGCCGGGCGCACCCGCGCCGGCTCGGCCTGGCCTCGCACGTGGGCCTGCACCTGGACGTGCCCACGATCGGCGTGGGCAAGACCCGCCTGGTCGGAACGCACGGCGAGCCGGGCCCCAAGCCCGGCGCCTGGGCGGCGCTCACGGACCGGGGCGAGCAGATCGGCATCGTGCTGCGCACGCGCCGGGGCGTCCGCCCCGTGTACGTGAGCGTGGGCCACGGCCTTGGGCTCCTGCCCAGCGCCCGCATCGTCCTCGCCTGCGTCACGCGCTACCGGCTGCCCGAGCCGATCCGCCAAGCCGACCTGCGCAGCCGCCGCATGGCCCGCACCGCCGCCCCCTCCGGCGCCTAGCGCCGCGTCGCGGCGCGCACCACCTTCAGTACTGGATCCCCGGCCCGCTGGCGCTACGCCAAGGCGCCTACCCGCCCGCAGTCGAGCGCGTCACCCGCAGGCGGGCCCACCTGCGCGACCTCCGGCTGACCCGCACCCCAACGCCATCGACAGCGTCCCGCGCGCCAGCCTCGCGGTCGCCCCCCCCTGTCCAAGCGTCAGTAATCGACGTCGAGCGAACTGCGGCCGTCCTTCGTCAGGCGGAACAGGAAGCCGCGGCACTTGGGGTTGCCGGCGTTGACCAACTCCGCCTGCACGGCCTTGGCGGCCTGGGCGAAGTCGTAGGCGATTTCGCCATCGATGGCCACGGCAAGATCCCGGGATCCCCCCGCCGGGACGTAGCGGACCGCCAACTTGGTCCGGATCCGACTCGGAAAGTCCGCGCGCAAGATCGCATCGGCCCAGTCCTCCGGCATCGTGGAGACCACGAAGTTCGCCAGCGCCTGGAGGCGCGCGCGGTACTGGGGTGTGCTCACGCTGGGTCCCTCATGGCAGGTTCTGGACGACCTCCGTTATGCGGGACTCGATGCCGGTCGCGGGATCACGAATGACCGCCTCGACACGGAAGGACCTCGGGACATCGAGCGACGCCCCCCAGTCCAGGGTGACCGAGAATCCCGTAACCTCCTTCTTGTGGGCGACGGCCGCTGCCATCTCCCTCTCGACTGCGAGCATCTCACGATTGGCCGACCGCGACATGGGCACCAGGTTCTGGATCTCGCTCGCTCCGCCGAACTGGCGTCCGTAGAGGTGGCCGCCTTCGAAGCCAGGACCGCCGACGTGACCGACCGAAGTCTCCAACTTCGTGCGCTTGGCGGGGTTCGCCGTGTCCAGCCGATCGACCTCGATTCGCACCGTGCGGCCATGGGCGTCGATCGTAACCACGCTCCCGTCGGGCATCGTGTGCCTTCCCGGCGGCAACTTCGCACGCATCTCCCGGACCTTCGGCGTCTGCTCCAGGCGCAGTCGTTCGCGCCGCGCGACGTCCGCCGCCGGCGCTTCCGGAGTGCCCTGCGCAGGCGCCCCCTCCGGCTCCTTGACCGGGCGCGCCTCGGGCGGGGCGCCTCCCGCCTCGGGCGGCCCCTCGGCCCGGGTGGGCTTCCCGGCGGGGGGGACCTCGCCGCCGTGCTGGGGCGGGGCCTTGGGGCCCGCGTCGCCCGGGGCGCCGCCTTCGCGCGGCCGAGGGCCAGCGGGCGGCGGCTTGGGGCCGGGCTGGGCCGCCAGCGGGGGGCTGTCCGGAGGGCGCACGTCCGTCGGGCTCTTGGGGGCCCCCGCGGGCGGCGCGTGGCGCGCCTTGAGGGCGTCGTCCACCTTGGCGGCGGCCGCCCTCCGATGCTCAATCCCTAGCCCGCTGACGCTACGCCAAGGCGCCTACCCGTCCGCAATACAGCGCGTCACCCGCAGGCGGGCCCACCTCCGAAACCTCCGGCTGACCCAAACCCCCGCGCCATCGACGCGTCCCGCGCGCCAACCTCGCGGTCGCCCCTGTCCGACCGTCAGTAGTCAACGTCGAGCGAACTGCGCCCGTCCTTCGTCAGGCGGAACAGGAAGCCGCGGCACTTTGGATTGCCGGCGCTGATCAACTCCGCCCGCACGGCCTCCGCGGCCTCGGCGAAATCGTAAAGGATGTCGTCGTCGTAGTCCACGCCCAACTCCTCGGCCCCTCCCGTCGGGATGTAGCGTACAGCGAGCCTGGTGCTGATGCGTGAAGGGAAGTCAGCCTGCAACACAGCCTCCGCCCAGTCCTCGGGCATGACGGACACGAGGAAACTCGCCAGAGCCTGAAGCCGCGCGCGGTACTGGGGTGAACTCACGGAAGCCTCCTCATGGCAGGTTCTTGATGCGCTCCTTGATCGGGAACTCGCGACCCGTCACGGGGTCGCGGACGATCGCGCGGACCTTGAAGGATCGCGGCACGTCGAGCGAGTCGCCCCAGTCCAGCATCACCGAGTAGCCCTTCACCTCCTGCCCCCTGGCGATCGCCGCCGATAGTTCCCCCTCAATCGCGCTGAAGCGCCGGTTGGCAGCCTGCGACATTGGAACGAGATTCTGGATCTCGCTCGCTCCGCCAAACTGGCGTCCGTACAGGTGGCCGCCCTCGAATCCGGCGCCGCCCACGTGACCCACGGAAGCCTCTCGATGCTTGGAGCGCTTGGCCGGATTCGACGTGTCCAGACGATCGACCTCGATCCGCACCGTGCGCCCATGGGCGTCGATCGTAACCACGCTCCCGTCGGGCATCGTGTGCTTTCCCGGCGGCAGTTTCGCCCGGAGTTCCCGGATCTTCGGCGTCTTCTCCTTGCGCAACGCTTCCCGTCGCTCCTTGTCGCCTGCCTTCCCGGCCGGGGGGGTTTCGGGCTTGGCCCCCTCCGGCTCCTTGACCGGGCGCGCATCGGGCTGGGCGCCTCCCGCCTCGGGCGGCCCCTCGGCCCGGGTGGGCTTCCCGGCGGGAGCGACCTCGCCGCCGTGCTGGGGCGGGGCCTTGGGGCCCGCGTCGCCCGGGGCGCCGCCTTCGCGCGGCCGGGCGGCTGCGGGCGGCGGCTTGGGGCCGGGCTGGGCCGCCAGCGGGGGGCTGTCCGGAGGGCGCACGTCCGTGGGGCTCTTGGGGGCCCCCGCGGGCGGCGCGTGGCGCGCCTTCAGGGCGTCGTCCACCTTGCGAGCGGCCCCCTGCGTGCCCTTCTTCTCGAGGGCATCCACCATGCCGCCCTTGATCTTCGCCAGGCTCTTGCTGCCCGCCTCGAACAGCCCCGCGAACAGAGCCTTGCCCGCCGGTCCCAACGCCAGGTCGCTAAGCAACTCGAAGGCCAGGGCATCCCAGTCGTCTTTGGTGATCTCCTCGCCCGCGATGAGCTTCGCGAGGATCTTGAGCTTCTCGCTCACGATCATGTCCCAGACGACCTCCCCGAGCGACTCGATCAACTTGGTGAGGTCGTCCCCCCACTGGACGAGGGCAGCCCGCACGGTCTCGGGCACGGCCGCGTTCCGGGCGTCGATCAGCGCCTGACGGAGCGCCGCCAGGAGGGTCGCATCGGCCTCGCTGCGCGACTGGACGCATTCGAACTCAAGATCGTCTCTCGAGTCGTCCTCCAGGGTGTTCAGGAAGAGCGGTTCACCGGACTTCTTGGCCTTTCGGAAGCGATCCGAGGACGCCTTGGTGAACCGGAAGATGTTTCCCGCGTCCTTGAAGTAGACGTAGTCCCCGGTGTCCTCGACCGGGAAGAGCCAGCGGGGCGGAACACGAGCCTTCACCTGCCCCCAGGTCATCGGGGTTCCCGGGACACAGGGGAGCACGGCCGGAAGCACATAGCGCTCGTCGCCGCCCGGCGTGTCGAAGGTCGGCACCTTGGCGGGGGGCGGCACCTCGTCGAGTTCGGACTCGGGGGGCAGATCGACGGGGGGAGGGTCGTAGCGGGCGCCCGCTCGCGGGGGGAAGACGGGCCCCGGCGGCGCCCCCTCCGGCTCCTTTGCGGCGCGTCCGGCCGGGTCGCCGCCCGTGGGGGCCGACGGCTCGCCCGCCCCTTCCGGAACCTTGAACTCCTGCGCGTACCGGTCCGCTCCACCCTTCTGTCCGGCCTCCTTCGGCGGAACGCCGCCGGGCGGGCGGTACGGCGTCGGCGGGCCGAGCGGACACCAGCACTGCGCAGGGGGTGTGCAGGCCGGCCGGCACTGGGGCTTGCAGCGCTCCTCGCGCGCCTTCTTGCGGGCCGCCAGCTCCGCCTTCTCTTGCTTCTCCTCCGCGGACAGATCTCCGAGATCGTCGAGAATGGCCAGTTCGTCCAGTCGCGCCTCCTCCTCGGCCTCCTCCCGCCCCTCGAGCCGCTCCAGCGCGTCCTTCGCCTGCTCGGCGTCCGGCCCCCCGGCGTCGACCAGGCCCTGAAGCCGGGCGCGCTCCCGGTCCCGGTGCGCGCGCTCCGCCTGGCGCTGGGGCAGCCGCTCGTCGGTACGCTGCCGGTACCTGGCGAGATCCTGCTTCGCGTCCTCGAGCTCTCGCGCCCGGTCGCGGGAGGCCGGATCGAGTGAGCCAATGCCCCCCTTGAGCGCGGCGATGGCGTCCTTTGCCGCCGCGATCTCTGCGGGCGTCCGGCCCTCGTCCTTGAGGTAGGCCTTGGCCTCGGCCAGCATGCCCTTCAGGGCCGCGAGTTCCTGGATCTGGCCCTGAAGCCGGTCCACCCGGTACAGGGCCGCGCTCATGCCCGACTGATCGAGGGCCGTGAGACGCTGGACCCGCTCCCCGCCCTCCAACTGCCGCTGCGCCTGCCGTCGCTCGCGTTCGATGGCCGTGATGCCGTGCGCATACGACCGGGCCTCGTGGCGGGCCTCCCGGAGGACGAGCCCCGCTGGCTGCGCCTTCGAGAGGTCCCGCCCGAGTTGCTCGTACAGGGCTGCGAAGGCGTTGAGCGCCTTGGCGCGGGCCTCTGGCTCGAGCGGGGCCGCGGCGTCGCGGATCTCGGCCTCGAATGCCTCGTAGGCCGCACGGACCTTCTCGTACTGGCGCTTGGAGAGCTGCTCTGCCCGGCCCAGCGCGCGCTGGTAGGAGTACTCGAACGCGAGGCCATCAGCGCGCTGCAGGACGTAGGTGAGCCGCTCGACCTCGTCCGCGTGCGCCTTGGCCTCCTCGAGACCGCGCTCGATGCGCTCCAGGTCGCGCTTGAGGCGGAGGACCTCCGAGGCAACATCCGGGCCTGCCACCCCGCCCCCGGACGCCTTCGCGGCCAGTTCGGCCGCAATGGACGAGCGCAAGGCGTTCAGTTCTCTGACGCGGGTTCCCGCATCCTCGATGCGGGCGGCCGATACCGCGGCCCCCCCCTGAAGCGCGGCCGTCCGCAGGCGCGTGTTCTCGTACGTTGCGAGAGCCCGGGCGTAGGCCTCCGCCGCCTTGATCTCGGGCGGCGGCCCGCCACCCCCCTTCCCACGGGTCTGGCCGGGCGCAAGGCCCGGCCCCAGTTCCCGGCCCTGCGCGGCGGCATCTCCCACCGACGGAAGCGTGCCGTCCGGCATCCGGGCGGGCGGGACCTCCCGGCCGACGGCGAGCAGACCCGTGTCGCCGGCGGCGATCACGGCGGGCGGCGCAACAGCGAGGTGGCCCAGGCCCATCGGGGCACTCGTCCGCCCAGACGCGCTGGTCACGGGCGTGGGAGGCGCCACGCCCAGGACCGGCCCTTGGCTGGTGGCCTCTGACGGGAGTCCCTCCCCACTTCGCCTGTAACCCGAATCGCTTGCGGGGCCGGCCCCTCTGAACGGCGACCCAACGCTCGCAGCCCCAAGGCCGCGACGCGAGGCGGGGGAGGAGACACCTATGGCTCCTGGCCCGGCCGGAACCCTCCGGATGCCGGTTGCAACGCCCGGGGTCGGCACGGATGGTTGAGGTGGCCCTGCCCCCGGACGAGCGGGCCCCTTGCGCTCGGGCGCCGGCGGTCCCTCCAGTGCGCCGATCCGCGCCTTCGGCGCCAAACCGGCAGCGGTGGGTGCGGGACCATCGGCAGTCCTCCGGCCCCCCGAACCGGCCGCGGGCATGGGTGCGTCTCTCAAACCGGCGGCACCCACCGAGGCCTCGGGAGCCAGGAGCGAGTGGGAGTCCCGCGGCGGCCCGCCGAAGCCGGCAACGGCCTCCGCGCGCAGCGCATCCACCGCCAGAGGCCCCTGCGGCACCGCCATGGCCGACCTGGAAGATGCAGCAGACCCCTGCGGGGCGGTGCGGCCGGTCGGTCCAGCCCCCCCCGCACCCAGCTTGGCCACGGCGCCAGCCGAAGCGGGCGTCCGCAGGCTCTCTACCCTCCCCGCCGGGTGCAGCCTGCTCGCGGCGGCCCCCGCCGGCTGCTGCAGCGCGGCGCCCGCTCGGAGCCCCTCTCCACCTGGGTGCAGTGGGGTCTGCTTGACGCCCGTCTCGCTGGGCGTCGCGGAAGGGGATGTCAGGCCACCAGCCGCGAGCGAGGGAGGGGAGACCTCGAGGGTCCCGGCCCCGACCCCCTTCCCGGACGTGCTCCCCTGCCTCGTTCCGAGGCCCGGGTCCGGCTGGGGCCCACCGGCACGACCGGGCGGGGATCCGGCGATGCCGCGCGCGTTGTCGGCCCCGAGCGGCCCCTCGCCTTGGACCTGCCCAGCCGTGAGCTCGAAGGAAGGCAGCAGGTCGGCGCGCGGGACTGCCGCCCCCTGCTCCAGGGTGGCCGGCGCGACGTATCCGCCGGTGACGAACTCCCGCCCCTGCGCCTCGTGCGCCAGCGGAACGGTTTGGCCCGGATCCGACAGGAACCGCGGATCGGCGCTGAAGAGGATCTCGTGGTCGACGGGTACGACGACGCCCGGCTGCGGAACTGGAGCCTTGCCCTTCGCCTTGGCATGCGGAGCCTGCAACTCGGCGAGCAGGCTCGGCGCTCCCGGGAACTCGCGGATCGGGGCCCGGCAGATGCACTCGACCTCCGGACACTTCTTGCGCGGGGAGGGCGGCGGCGGAGGAGGCCCCGCGCCGCCCTTGCCCCGGCCGCCCCCGCCGAGTTCCGGGGCCTCCCGGGGTGGCAGGCCCCCCGGGGGAAGCACGACCGACGCTTTGCGATCCTCGGCGCTGTGGCTCTCCGGACTGGCCGCCGACCGGACGCCGGGAGGATGCACGCCGCTACGCCCGGGGGCGGCCGGAACGCCCTCGACGGGCGCGCGCACGAGCAGGCCATCCTTCCCGACGGCCGGACGACGCCCCACCTCATGCACCCGTGGACCGCCCTCGGTGCCTACCCCCGCGTCGCGGAACGCGCCGCCGGGGACGTACACCCCGACCTGGTCGCCGTCGATGGACGCCCAGATGACCTCCCCCGGGGCGCCGGGGTCCTCGTGCACGTCGGGGATCAGGAGCGTGTAGGCCGGCTGGGCCCCTCGCGCGTCCACCGGGGCGGCCAGGATCGTCGACTCCCCGCCCTCGGGACGCAGCGCAGTGCGCGCGAACGTCTCCTTCGCGGCGATCGGCCCACAGCCCTCGCAGCCGCAGGTCGCCCCGCACGCCATGGCGGCTACGGCCTCCGCCGCATCAGGAATCCCTGCGCCCAGCACGTGACCATCGCGCCCGTTCCGCTCAACATGATCCCCATACGGAACCACCTGCGCGAGAGCAGGAAACTGTAGGGCTTCTCCTGCGCCTCCCCGGGGTCGTCAAGGCCGCTGGTGCCGTCACACTCGTGCCAGGTGATCCGGTCGATGGACTCGTAGAAGGCGAAGCCGAACTGGGGCGACGTGCCCGACAGCACACCCCGCCACCCGGTGATGAGTCCGCGATCGAAGGCGGACACGTCCACGGGTAGCGTGAAGTACTGGTAGGCGAGCCCCGTGTGGGTGAGCGTCGTAAAGCGCGGAATGATGACCGCGGGCGTCACGATCTGTGCCATCGTCGCCTCCGTCAGCAGCCCCGATGATCCCGGCCCCCGCGACGCCGCCGGGAGCGCGGAGGTCGCAGAGACCGGGCCGGCGGGCGCCCCGCTAGGACTGGCGCAGCTCGAGGAAGCCGATGGCCCAGCACGTGGCCACCGGAGACGTGCCGCCGAGCGTGACCTTCACGCGGAACCACCGCTTCTTGAACTCGGGGGCGTACTGCACCTCCGTCTCCTGGCCGGGGTCTCCGCCGGCCCCGTTGGTGCAGGTGGCCCAGGCTTGCTGGTCCGTGGACTCCTCGAACACCATCGCGAAGGTGGGCGAGCTCCCGACCAACTTCCCGCGCCAGGCGTTCACCAGCGCCTTCTCGTACTCGCTCACGTCCATCGCGATCGTCGTGAACTCCGACGCCCCCGCATAGGTCGTGTAGCGCGGGAGCAGCACAAGGGGGACGAGTTCGCCAGCCATGGATTCCTCCGTTGAAAGGACCGTCGACGCCCCATAACGCAGCCGCCCCGCCTGACTTTCCATCCAGCCGCAAGCGAAGTGGATTGCGCCCCGGCGCCGACCCTGGCCCTACGCTGACCGCCCGTCGGCAGTTCAGGCGATGAGACCGATTCCGGACCGGGACCCCAAGAGGCCCGATCCCCGCCAGACCCCGCCGGGGCCGCTATGCTGGTCCCGCTGGTCAGCGGGCGCGGCCTGCAGCGCCGGCCTTGGAGAGGGATTCCGTATGTGGGAACGGATTGAGTCGCGGGAACGCTGGCGAGACCGTGCGGTCGCGGCCCACTCGGAGGCTGCGCAGGCGTTGGCCCTGCCCGGCGTGCCCTTGACGGGCTACGTGGTCGCGTACTTGAGCGGCTTGGCGCGGCTCGATCGTGCGCGCTGTCGGAGCCCCGCGAGTGGGCAACCCCATGGACCCTCCGAACCCTTGAACGTCGGCTCCGGCGGACGTCCTGCGACCCCGGCCGCGGCGCCCCGGATCTGGCACCTCGACCTGTACGCCGCCCAGGCGTGCGTCCACGCGCTGCCGGCGGGCTGGGGGGCTCTTCTCTCGCGCGCCACCGGAGAAGGCAAGTCGGCTGCAGGTGAGGATCTGGCGCCTTGCAACGGGGCATCCTCGCACCTACTGGAGAGAGGGGCGGCACGGCTCTTCCTGCAGATGGCAAGGCGAGGGCCGGAGACTTGCACCCTGGGTCGGTATCTCGGCACCTACCCCGTGCAGCGGCTCCTCCTGTGCGCAGGCCGGCACGACGAGAGCGACGACCGCCGCCTGCTCACGCGCCAGCCCCACGGCAGGCGGCGGCGCGTAACTCCCCCCCCGACTGTCAACGCCCCCGAGGATTCGACATCCTCGGGCGTGCTCGAACGCGCGGTCGGGGCCGCGGTGCGCGCGCTGCCTGCAGAGACGCGCCTCTGCCTGTACCTGCGCTTTGCCCGTGGCCACTCGCTGGCGGCGATCGCGGCAGAGTTGAAGGTTCAGGAGCCCGCCGTCTGCAAGCGCCTCAAGCGCGGAATCGAACGCCTTCGTGCGGCCCTGGACGAGCCGGGCCCCGGGGTCGGACAGCCAGAGCCTTCGTGGCGGACGGCCTGCGCCGCTTTGCTTTGCCGGAGCCTGGAACTCGACCACGTGCTCCACGGGTCCAAGTGACCAGGGGCCGACCGATGTTCGCAGCACCCCCCCCGCCGGTGCCGACGGGGGCCCCAGTCCGGCTAGCGGCCCAGGCGGGGGTCGAGGGCGTCGCGGAGGGCGTCGGCGAGGAGGTTGACGCAGAGCAGGAGGAGGAAGAGGGCCGCGCCCGCGAAGGTCACCTGCCACCAGACCGTCTCCTCCCGCAGCAGTTCGTAGGTGCCCTGGCTGATCATGTTGCCCCAGGAGGGCTCGCCGGGCTCCATCCCCAGGCCGAGGAACGAGAGGATCACCTCGAACTTGATCGCCGAGACGAAGAGCAGCGAATACGAGATCAGCACGAGGTGGAAGGCGTTGGGCAGGACGTGCCGGAACATGATCCGGGGCGTCGAGTAGCCCAGCGCCTTGGCCGCGGCCACGTACTCCAGGTCGCGCTGCTTGATGAACTCCGCCCGCACCACGCGGCACACCCCCACCCAGCTCGTCAGGCCGATGACGAGGATGATGGAGACCAGCCCCACGCTGATCCCGAGGCGGCCGTCGAGCCAGCGCAACAGGGCGGCTTCCCGCACGTCGGGGTTGTTCTTGACCGCAAAGGAGAAGGCCATCACCAGCAGGAGGTAGGGGATCGAGTCCAGCGTCGTGTACAGCCAGACGATCAACTCGTCGATCCAGCCGCCGCACCAGCCCGCCACCGCCCCGAGCAGGCACCCGATCGCGCTGGAGAGCAAAGCGGCGAAGATGCCGATCCACAGCGCCGTCGCGACGCCCTTGACCGCATACTCGAGCACGCTGCGCCCCATGAAGTCGGTGCCCAGGGGCGCCGAGGCCAGCGCGCCCGGGGCCCGGTACTCCACCGCGACGCCCTCGGCCGCGGCCACCGGCGCGCCGAAGTCGGGCCGCACGAGGGCCCCGGCCTGGACGAGGAGGCCGGTGTAGACGAAGAGCAGGAAGCCCAGCGCGGAGGCCATCGCCGTGTGGCTGCGGGCCAGGCGCCGGCGGACCTCGTGCCAGGGGCCGGCCGGATCGGACGGCGCCGAGACCGCGCCCACCAGCGGCGGGAACCGGTCCGAGAGGAAACACAGGTACCGCGCGCCGGCGACCACGAACGCGCCGAGCCACTGCGCCCGCTGGTGGGCGTCGTGGCCGCCGAGGCCGCGCGCCCCCAGCGTTCCGAGGGGCAGCCCGAGCAGGCGCAGCGCGGTGCCCAGACAAAGCCCCGCCAGCCCCAGCGGCAGGGCCACCGCCCGGACGACGGGACAGAGCCAGGAAGCCCGGTAGCGGTTCACGCTCCGCTCGCTCATCGCAGCCGCACCCGCGGGTCGACGACCGCGTAGAGGATGTCGGACAGGAGGCTGAACAGGATGTAGAGCAGCGACCCGAACACGACCACGGCCTGGATGACGGGGAGGTCGGCGGTATTGATCGCCTCGATGCTCAAGGCCCCGAGCCCCGGGATCCCGAAGAAGCGCTCGAGCAGGAGGGAGCCCACGAAGAGGAAGGGCACCGCGATCACCGCGTGGGTGATGACCGGGATCAGCGTGTTGCGCAGGATGTGGCGGAAGAGGATCGCCCGCGTGCCCAGGCCCTTGGCGGCCGCCGTCCGCACGTAGTCCTGGCGCATCTCCTCGAGCACCACGGTCCGGTAGAAGCGCAGGTCGCCGCCGACGCTCAACAGGATCCAGATCACCCACGGCAGCGCCAGGAACGCGATGCCGTGTACCGAGAGCTCGTAGCCCATGATGGGGAACAGGTTCCAGCGGTAGGCGAGGTAGTACTGCCCGAAGATGATGTAGAGCAGGCTCGAGACCGACATCCCGGCGACCGCCACCACGACGAGGGTCCGGTCGAAGGGCGAGTCGCGGTAGAACGCGCAGAAGAGCGCGAAGACCAGGGCGATCGCCGTGGCCATGAGGAACGCCGGCAGGGTGACGGAGAGGCTCGGCACCAGCCCCTCGCCGATCATCTCGATCACGGGCCGCCGCGCCTTCCACGAGTCGCCGAAGTCCAGCGTGACGACCTTCTTGAGGAAGCCGACGTACTGCTCGTGAAAGGGGGCGTCGGTGCCCAGCTCGACGCGCTTGCGCTCGATCGCGTCCCGCCCGGCCTTGGGCCCGAGTTGCAGCACGGCCGGGTCCGGCGCCACGAAGTGGAAGAGCGAGAAGGTGATGAGCGTGATGCCCAACAGGGTGGGGATCGCGACCAACAGCCGGCGCAGCACGTAGGCCTTCATGCCCTCACCACCCCCGGGGCCGGCGGCGGGCCAGCCAGACGGTGAACGCGCCGAGCAGGCCCAGGGCCCCCAGGAGGCAGACCAGCGGCCACCACGCGACGCGGTTCAGGCGCGCGACCCACTCGGCCCGCAGTTCGTCGTCGACGCGGCAGTAGTGGAAGTACTTCTGGCTGACGTCGTTGTAGCGGTAGTTGTGCAGCCACGGCCGGACCAGGTTGTAGTTGACGCGCCGGTAGCGGAAGCACCAGACGCAGTCCTCGACGACGATCTCCTGCATCCGGCGGTACAGGGCCGAGCGCTCGGCGCCGGGCGCCAGGCGGGCCGCCGCCTCGTAGAGGCGGTCGAACTCCGGGTTGGCGTAGTTGCTGCCGTTCGGACCCGGGGAGACGTTGGGGCCGTAGAAGAGTTGGAGGAAGTTCTGGGCCGCGGGGTAGTCGGCGCCCCAGGCCACGCTCCACATCTGGGCCTTGCGCTCGCGCACCCGGCGCAGGTGCTCGGGCCAGGTGGTCTGGTAGGGCCGGACGCGGATCCCGATCTCGCGCATGTCGCGCGCGAAGGCCTGGAAGAACTGCCGGCTGGTGTCGTTGTCCAGCACGTCCTGCTCGAGCACCGGGAGACCCCGGCCGTCGGGGAACCCGGCGTCGGCGAGGAGGCGCCGGGCGCGTTCGAGCACCTGCGTGCGCCCCTCGCCGGGGCGCGGCTTCCAGGGATTCTCGAACGCCGGGTCGAACTCCTGGAACTCCGGGAGGATCGGGCCGTCCACCCGGACGGCGCGACCGTTGTACAGGTGGCGCATCGCCCACTCGTCGTCGGAGGCCAGCGAGATGGCGCGGCGGATGGCGCGGCCCCGCGCGCCGGCCGGCGTCCCGATCACCGGATCGTCCATGTTGAAGCAGTCGTAGATCACCTCGAGCTTGTCGTCCTTGACGAGGCGCACCCCCTCGGAGGCGAGTTCCGGCCGCAGTTCGAGCGTCTGGGGATCGACCGCGCCGTCGAAGTTGTCCTTGGGGATCCCGGTCCGGTCGAGGTAGCCACGCCGGAAGTAGAGCCACATCGGCGCGGTCTCCCGGAACACCGTGGCCACCACGCGCTCGTTGAGGGGCAGCCGCCGGCCGGCGTCGGAAGGGCGCGCGGCGTCGCCCTCCGGCGAGGCCCCGTCGGAGGGGAACCGCAGCTCACGGAAGTTCGGGTTGCGCCGGAAGACGACCTTCTGGTTGAGGTCCAGCGTCTCGATGCGGTACGGCCCGCTGCCCACGGGCCGGCGGTAGAACTGGCTCCCGTACGCCGCGATCGCCTCCGGCGGGTAGACCGAGGCGTAGGCCATGGCCAGCACCCAGAGCAACTCCGGGTAGGGCTCGGTGAGCCGGAGCCGGATCGTCCGGTCGTCCGGCGCCGTGAGCCCTTCCACGGGGGGATACTCGGTGCGGTGGGGATCCTTCGGCCGGTCGGCCGAGGCCGCAAGGAACGTGTCCAGGCCGGCGATGCGCCCCTCCAGGATCCACGTCCCGGGGCTGCCCGTGTGCGCGTCCATGAGCCGCTGGATCGAGAAGACGAAGTCCTGGGCGCGCACCTCGCGTCCGCGGCCCCCCTCGAAGCAGGGATCGTCGGCGTAGCGCACGCCCGCCCGGAGCCGGATCGTCCAGGTGAGCCCGTCCTCGGAGATCTCGGGCGGACCCTCCGCCAGGGCGGGCACGAGTTCGAAGGGGCGCTTGAGGTAGTGGTACTCGTAGAGCTGGTCGAAGCAGTGCAGCACGCAGATGCCGCTGATCTCGTCGTCGCAGTGGGCCGGGTCGAGCCCCTTGACGGCGTCCACCAGGAAGACGTGGAGCGTGCCGGGGGGCTCGCCCGGGTACGGGTCGCTCCCGCAACCGCCAAGCAGCGCGGCGAGCGCCAGCGCCGCCGGGACCCCCGGGCCCATCCGGCGCGCCCCCCCAAGGCCGGGCCGGCTCAACTCCGCCCCTTGGGGTCCAGCGCGTCGCGCAGCGCATCGCCCGCCAGGTTGAAGCAGACGACGGTGAACACGATGCACAGACCCGGGACGGTCGCGATCCAGGGAGCCTCCTCCAGCATGGAACGGCCGTCGCTGATGATGTTGCCCCAGGACGCGTCGGGGGGCTTCACGCCAAAGCCCAGGAACGAAAGGGCGGCCTCGGTCAGGATCGTGTTGCCGACCAGGAGGGTCGCGTTGACGATCACGGGCGCCATCGAGTTGGGCAGCAGGTGCCGGAACATGATCCGGGCCTGGGAGAAGCCCAGGGCCCGCGCGGCGTGGGCGTAGTCGAGTTCCTTCACCTGGAGGAACTGCGCGCGCACCAGGCGCGACACGCCCATCCAGCCCGTGGCCCCCAGGATCACCACGACGGTGAAGATCCCGGCCCCGGGGTACACGCTCACGATCAGCAGCAGCAGGAGCAGGCGGGGGAAGGCGAGCAGGATGTCCACCACCCGCATGATCAGGCTGTCGATCCAGCCGCCGAAGTAGCCGGCGAGGCTGCCGAACAGCACGCCGAGGGTCACGGCCACGAACATGGCGGCAAAGCCGATGCTCAACGAGATCCGGCTGCCGTAGACCAGGCGCGAGAGCAGGTCGCGGCCGTTGCCGTCGGTGCCCAGCGGGTAGGTCTCGACCAGGACGGGGAAGGAGTGGCCCGCCAGCGTGAGCGTCTGGACGCGGTCGGCGCCCCGGGTCCAGCCCCGCGGGGGCGGGCCCAGGTCCTTGAGGCGCACGTCCCGCCGGTGGGCGTGGTCGCTCACGCGGTCGAGGTACACCCACTCGCCCTCGATCGCCATCCCGCGGCAGGCGATCTCCCCCTCGCGCGCGTGCCCCACCACGAGGACGCTCTGGCCCGGCGCGCGGTTCTTGTGCACGACCATCCCGCCCGCCCCCGGCTGGTTGGGGTCGTAGGGGGCGAGGACGGGCGCCAGGAAGGCCACGGAGTAGGCGAGCGCGAGCAGGGTGAGGCCCCAGACGGCGCGGGGGTTCTTCCGCAGGTCGCGCAGCGCAAGTTGCCAGGTGCCCAGGCCCTCGCGCGTGGGGGGACTCACCAGGCGCCCGAGGCTCGCGTGCGCCCCCGCGATCAGTCCGAACGGGACGAGGAGGAGGAAGGCAAGCGCGATCGCGCGTTCGACGTCCAGGGCTCCGAGGAAGTCCGCGAGCACCGGCGCCCGCCCGACCACCACCCCGAGCCAAAGCAGCGTGAAGAAAAGCCAGCGCAGGCCGGGCAGCACGTACCCCCGGCGCAGGTGCCCGAGGCCCGGAAGCAGCGACTCGGCCCGGAGGACGTCCGGGCTCATTGCAGCCTCACGCGCGGATCGGCGGCCGCGTACAGGACGTCGGCGACGAGGTTGCCCACGACCACCATGACCGTGGCCAGGAGGGTGACCGCCGTGACCACGAACACGTCGCGGCTGGCGATGGCGGCGATGGCCGCCCGGCCGATCCCGGGCCAGGAGAAGATCTCCTCGGTGATGACGGCGCCCGAGACCAGGAACGGGAGGCTTAGCCCGAACAGGGTGATGATCGGGAGCAGGGAGTTGCGCAGCACGTGCTTGCGGATGACGGTCTTCTCGTCCAGGCCCTTGGCCCGGGCGGTGCGGACGTAGTCCTCGGAGAGCACCTCGAGCATCGCGCTGCGCTGGTAGCGCGCCGTCCCCGCGGCCCCGGCCACGCCGAGCGTGAACACCGGCAGCACGAAGTGCCGGAGGCTCTCGAGGAAGCCGCCCTCGCCCATCCCGTGGATCGGCAGCCAGCCGAGGGCCACGCAGAAGACCAGCTGCAGCATCAGCCCGAGCCAGAACCCGGGCATCGAGTACAGGAAGAAGGCGCCCACCATGATCCCGTGGTCGAGCGGGGTGTCGCGCCGCACGGCGCTGAGCACCCCGAGCGCGATCCCCGTGAGGTAGTTGACCAGCAGGGCCCAGAAGCCGAGTTGGATCGTGTTCCACAGCGGGGCCTTGAGGTAGGCGGTGACCTTGCGGTTGTGCTCGACCGAGGTGCCGAGGTCGAAGGTGAGCCCGCCGGTCGAGAGCGGGTCCTCCGGCACCAGCACCTCGCCCCGGCCGACCGGGTCGACGTAGCGCCCGGGGGGCGGCCGCGCGGGCCCGTAGCGCCCCGTTGCCGTCGCCTCCAGCACGAGGGGCCCGCCCGACCCCTGGGCGGGCCGCAGTTCGATGCGCTCGGGCGGGGCGTCGAGCGCCGCCCGAACCCGCACGCGCCCGGCGGCGTACTCGAGGCGCACGCCCTGCGAGACCAGCGTCACCTCGGCCTGCTGGAGGCTCAAGGGGCGCAGGCCGAAGCGGTACTGCCCGGGCTTCACGGGGGCCTCGGGGTAGGTGCCGTCCGGGGCGCGCACGAGCCGGACCTCCTCGGCGCCGTCGTAGAGCCGGCTCTCCTCGCCCGGCACCAGCACGACCTCATCCGGCGGCGCCTGGACGCTGGCGTACACCGCGTTGCCGCCGTCGCCGCCGCGCACCTCGAAGGCGATCCCGCCCCCCTCGTACTCCAGCCTGTCCGGGTCGGCCCAGAACATCCGGCGCAGGTGCAGGAAGTAGCGCTCGATCACCGGCCGGTCGTAGCCCCACTTGGCCCGCAGCCGGTTCAGGTCGGCTTCGGTGATCTTCGCGCTCTCCTTGCCGGTGAACGGGTCTCCCGGCGCCATGTCGACGGCGAAGAAGGTGATCGTGTACACCCCCCACACGATGAGCAGGCCGAGCAGCAGGCGGCGGACGACGTAGTGGTACATGGCGTGGTGCGCGGGTCCCGGGCCGGGGCCCGGCGCCTAGCCGCCCTCCCCGGCCCCGGCGGCCGGATCCGCCCCGTCCGCGACCCACCACTCGTGGATGTTCTCGTAGGCGTGCCCGGCCGTGACCCGGACGTTCACGAAGCGCCGGGCGATCGCCACGAGCGCCCGGGCCTCGTAGACCATGGTGTAGGGCTGCTCGGCGTAGAGGATCGCCTGGAACTCGTGCCAGAGGTTGCGGGCCTCGTTGCGGATGCTCGGGTCGCCGACGTCCAGGATCCGCCCCTGGTCGATCAACTCGTCGATGCGCGGGTGGATGAAGTTCACGTAGTTGTAGCGCCCCTCCACCGAGACGCTGTGCCAGGTGGGCTTGGGGTCGATCTTGGTGGCGATGCTCCAGGCGCCGATGTAGCACGCGAAGTTGTGGCGCTTGAGTTGTTCGCTCATCTGGTTGAAGTCGATCAGGTCGAGTTCGGCCCGGACGCCGATGGCCTGGAGGTCGGCCTGCATCGCCTCGAAGATCTGCTTGCGCACCGTGTTGCCCTTGTTGGTCACCACGGTGAAGCGCAGGGGCCGGCCGTCCTTTTCGTACACGCCGTCGGCGCCCCGACGCCAGCCGGCCTCGGCGAGCAGCGCCTCGGCGCGCCCCGGGTCGTACGGGTAGGGCGGCTGGTGGCGGGCCGACGCCCACATCGAGCGGATGATGAAAGGGCCGGCGACGGCGGCGTGGCCCTCGAAGAGGCTCTCCACGATGTTGGCGCGGTTGATGGCGTAGGTCATCGCCCGGCGCACGCGGGCGTCGTCGAAGGGGAAGCGCCGGCAGTTCCAGCCGATGTAGCCGAACACGCGTGACACGTGCGAATAGAGGTCCGTGTGCGACGTCTTCTTCACCCGGTTCGCCTTCTCGGGAGAGACGCCCGACATCACGTCGAGTTGGCCCGCCAGGACGGCGTTGAGCATGGAGTCCATGTTGCCGAAGATCTGGATCACCACCCGTTCGAGGTAGGGCTTGCCGGCCTCCCAGTAGTTCGGGTTGGGCGCGAGCACCATGCGCTGGCCCGGGGTGTAGTCGGCCAGCCGCCAGGGTCCCCCGGCGGCGTTGGCGGCGACCCAGTGCAGTTGCTCCGCGAGCGCAAGCTGCAGCGTCTGCTGCAGATAACGGCAGCCGTCGTCGTAGTCGATGAAGAGCAGCGCAGTGCCGAGCGTGCCGAGCGCGGCAGCGTGCGTCTCCGCCGTGCCGAGCTCTTGCGCCAGCGCCAGCGAACGCCGCGCCCATTCGACGCTCTCCGCGCAATCGCGGTTGAGCATCCGCAGTTGCGCCTGCACCCAGTACGCGTACGCACGCTCCTGCGACGGCGGCAGCCGATCGAGCAGCTCAATCGCGCGGCGGCTGTCAGCGTCCGCCTGCGCGTTGCGCAGCGCCAGCACTTGCACGAGCGCCATGCGGCTCAGGTTGTGCGCCTGCTGCACCGTCTGCCCGCCGCGCGCGTAGGAGGCGTCGAGCGCGTGGCGCGCTTCGATTGCCTCGACGAGCTGATCGGTGAGCTGGCATTCGAGCGCGTAGGCCTCGAGCCATTGCTGGCGCTGTGCTTCGTCGGCCGGCGCGCCGTCGCGCAGCGCGCGCGCCCATTGCGCGGCAGCCTCGCGGTGCGCACCGCGGTTGCGCGCCTGCTCCGCGGCGAGCGGCGCGTAACGGCTGACCGCCGCGACGTCGTGCGCATGCGCGGCATGGTGCACGAGCCGTGCCGGCGCGATCTCGCGGCCGGAAGCGATCAACGTGGCGAGCACGCGCGCGTGCACCGCCTGCGCCAGCGGCGGCGACAGCGACGCCTCGACCGCCACCCGCGCGAGCTCGTGGCGGAACGCAAGTGTGGTGCCGTCGGCGACCAGCAGGCCGATATCGATGCACGCGTCCACCGTGGCCGGCGGCGG
>JAPKHB010000080.1 GCA_026647295.1 Planctomycetota bacterium
CGAGCGGCAGGCGCCCGAACACGACCGTTTCGAGCGCGACCGTGGCCGGAGCCGCGGCCGCGATGGCGGCGAGCGACGCGGCCGGCAGCTCCGCCGGAAGGCAGACGCGCACGGCGCCGCGCGCCGCGAGGAACGCCGCGGTCGCGTCCGGCGCCGGGGCGGCGATGCCCTCGGGCGCGGCAAGGTGGACGACGCGCACCTTGTCCGGGTGCGCGCCGAGCCGCTCGATGACGTCCTCGCGCGTGAACTCGGAGTCCTTCCAGGAGGCCGCGTCCATGCTGGTGCGCCAGGCCTTCTGCGCCCACTCGTGGGCCTTGTCGCGTTCGTTGCGGGCCTGGTAGGCCTCGACGATGCGGCGCAGCCCGCGGACGTGCGCCACCCACATGTGGGCGGGCACCTCGTTGTTGCTGGTCTGGGTCGTGTGCGCCAGGTCGTCGAGCATCGCCTTGGACTGGTTGTTCAGGCGGTGCATCTCGGCGCGCCGGATGAGCAGTTCCCAGTAGTTGGCCCCGTCGGCGTGCAGGTACTGGACGGCGAACTCGAAGTCGTCGCTGGCGCCCTTGAGCGCCTGGGCGGCCTCGGGCTCGTTGCCCGAGAGCTTGAGCCAGCGGGCCCGCTCCACGCGGGCTTCGCCGCGGTGCATCCGGGTAAAGCCCAATTGGAGGCGCTGCGTGTCGACGGCCTTCTCGCGGGAGGCGTATTCGTCGTAGCGCTTGCTGATCCATTCCTCCAACTCGCCGAGCAGCCGCAGCGCCGCGGGGATCCGCCCGCTGCGGGCCTCCTGGCCGGCCTCCTCGAGCCAGGCCGAGGCCGCGCCGCGAAGCGCCGCGACGTGGGTGCGCTCGCTCGCCCGGGCGTCGGGCAGCACCGCGAAGTAGGCCGTCCGGGCGGCGGCCCACTGCCCGGAGGCAAGCGCCTCGTGGCCGCGGGCGAGCGCCTCGTCCGGCGTCGCGGTCGCCGCGGGGGCCGGCGGCGCGGGGTCGGGGGGCGTCGGGGGCGGCGGCGCCGGCCGCTCCGGCTCCGGCTGCGCCGGCTCCGGCTGCGCCGGCTCCGGTTGCGCGGGCTCGGGCTGCGCCGGTTCGGGCTGCGCAGGTTCCGGTTGCGCGGGCTCGGGCTGCGCCGGTTCGGGCTGCGCAGGTTCCGGCTGCGCCGGCTCGGGTTGGGCCGGTTCCGGCTGCGCCGGCTCCGGCTGCGCGGGCTCGGGTTCGGGCTGTGCGGGCCCTGGCCGCGCGGGACCCGGGCCGACAGGGGGCAGGTCCGCCTCCGGCGTCCCGCGTCCCGAGCCTTGCGCCACGGGCTGCTCCGGGCGCCCGGACCCTCCACCCCCCTTGTCGCCCAGCAGGAAGAAGGCGGCGCCGCCGGCGACCAGGACCCCCAGCACGAGCGCGGCCACCAGCCCGGAACGGCTCTTCTTCTCGGCGGCCCGCTCGGCCCGCGCCCGCTGGGCCTCGACGCGCGCGAGCTCGCGCTGGGCTTCCTGGACCGTGGTCACCTTCGAGGTGTCCGAGGGCGGGCCCTTTCCGTCCAGGGCCTGGGCGAAGGCCGCCGCCGAGGCATGGCGCGCGTCGCGGTCGCGCTCCAGGGCGCGGGCGAGCGCCGCCTTGGTCGCGTCGCTCACCTTGGAGGCCCGCTTGGGGTCCAGCGGGGGGATCGGGTCGCGCAGCAGCTTGGCCGCCACCACGATGCCGCTCTCGCCCGGGTAGGGGTGGTGGCCCTGGAGCATCTCCAGCAACACGATGCCCAGGGCGAAGATGTCGCTGCGCGCGTCCACGTCGCGGTCGCCCTTGATCTGTTCGGGCGACATGTAGGCCAGCGTGCCCACGATCGTCCCGGTGACGGAGCGGTGGGCGCCCTTGAGGCCCTCCACGCCCGCCAGTTTGCTCAAGCCGAAGTCCAGGATCTTCAGCCGATCCTCGCCGTCGGGGCGCTTCTCCACCAGCAGGTTGGACGGCTTGATGTCGCGGTGGATGATGCCGGCGGCGTGGGCCGCCTCCAGACCCGACAGGGCCTGCTTGATGATGTGGAGCGCCCGCGCCTCGCTGAACGGGGCCTCCTCCTGGAGCACCTCGTCCAGCGGCCGGCCGCGCACCAGGTCCATCACGAGGTACAGGCGCCCGTTGGCCTCGCCGACGTGCCGGACCTGGACGACGTTGGGGTGCGAGAAGGCGATCAGCGCCCGGGCCTCGTCCAGGAAGCGCCCGCGCGAGTCCTCGCTCTCGCTCATCTCGGGCTTGAGGAGCTTGACCGCGAACTCCTGGCCGAGCAGGTCGTGCCGGGCGCGGTACACCTCGCCGAAGGCCCCTTCGCCGAGCTTCTCGACCAGGACGTAGTGGTCGCCGATCGAGGGCATCGCCGCCGCCTTGCGCGGCTCGGGCTTGGGGGCGTCGGAGGCAGCCATGGGTTCGGGATCATACCCACGGGGGCGCCCCGGCGGCCAACCGCCGCACCGGCAAAACCGCCCCCCGCCGCCCGGGCCGCCCGGTTCCGGGGCGGGGCGCCGGCGCCCGCCGCCCCCGCTACTCCTCGGGCACGTGGATGAACTCCCCGTCCCCGGCCTCGGCCAGCCGGCGCAGGAACTCCAGGTCCACCCCCAGGTTGCCGAAGGCGACCACGTGCAGGCGCACCTTGGCGAAGCGGTTCAGGTGCGCGAACCAGCCGAGCAACTCGGGCGCGGAGGTGATCTCCCCCCGCGTCGGCGAGCCGTCGGTGAGGAAGTAGACCGTGTCCGGGATCGCCTCCAGCGAGGCGGCCAGCGTGGGCAGGTCGTGCAGGCCCAGCGCCGCCTTGAGCGCCCCGTGGATGTTCGTCTCGCCGGCGGCCGGGGCGTTTTGGATCGCCTGCGCGGCCGAGGCGGTGTTAGACGGGCTGGCGGGGATCAGGTCCCGCTTCCACGGGCGCACCTCGGTCGAGAAGAACACGAGCGAGAAGCGGGTCTGCGGGTGGAGCGCCCGGATCGCCCCGGCCAGGACCTGCCGGGCGACCTCCATGCGCGTGCCCGAGGTGGGGATGTCCCCGAGTTGCGTCGAGGCCCCTTGCGGGATGCGGATGGTCTTGTCCATCGACCCGGAGGTGTCGAAGACGAAGCCCACGGCCCGCGAGTAGATGCGCCGGCCGTAGTAGTGGGGGTCCCCGGGCCGGGATGGCTCGGGCTTGGCGTAGCGCCCCTCGGTGTCGGAGTCCGGCGGCGGGGGGGCGTTGGGGTCCAGGCCCCCGTGGCGCTCCTTCTGGCGCTGCCACCAGCGCTTCCAGGTCTCGGCGTTGGGGCCGAGGTCGTCCCGGGCCACGCGCCGCAGGGCCTCGCGCAGTTCCTTCTCCAGCCGCCCCTGCTCGAGGGCGAAGCGCTCGATCAGCGCGTCCAGGCACTCCGGCGTCCCGTAGGCCGCCAGCCCCCGGCAGGCCGTCACCCGCACCTGCCACGCGCTGTGCGAGAGGCGCTCGACGGCGTGGGCGGTGGCCCGGGCGTCGCGGGTCCCGTACGCGGCCACGGCGTCGCTGATCGCGATCCAGGCCTTGGGCTGCTTCTCGCCCAGCGCCTCCACCAGGAGGGGGAGCGAACCCGGGTCGCCCAGGCGGGCCAGCGCCCAGGCCGCGTTGGCCCGGGCGAGCCAGAACCCGTCGGTGAGCAGGGGCTCCAGCGCCGCGCGGGCGGGTGCGTGGCCCATGGCGCCCAGCGAGCGGGCGATCCCGGCCCGCACCAGGCCGGCCTTGTGGGAAAGCCCCTCGGTCACCAGCCAGTCCAGCACCTCGGGGTCCGTCGTGCGCTCCAGCACCACGTGCACGGTCTCGCGCACGAGGTCGGAGTCGCTGTCCAGGTGCGCGGCCACCACCTCGGCCAGCCGCACGTCCGCGACCGTGTGCACCCCGCGGATCAGGCCCGCCAGGATCTCGGGCTCCTGGGTCGTGCGGATGGCCTCCCGCTCGCGGCGTCCGGGCTCGTCGGGGTCGTCGCGGCGGTCGCGCCGGATCTCCCCCAGGCTCGGCCGCGCGCCCAGCACCCGGTCGCGCCAACGCTCGCGGAGTTGGTCGGGCGTGAGCCCCAGGTGCTCCTTGATCGCCAGGCCCTCGTCCTCGCCCCGGCGCAGCAGGGCCAGCATCCCGAGCCAGCGCTCGCGATCCTCCCGAAGGCCCAGGTCCATCAGCGACCAGCACTGGACGTGGTCGTCGTAGGCGAAGGCGCCGAGCGAGTGCTTCTGGAACAGCGTCTGGATCGGTTCGAGCCGCCGGCCGCCCAGCCCGCGGGCCTTCTTGTCCCAGTCCTTTCCGCTGCCCGAGGGGGCGGTGGTCTCCTCGCTGCAGAAGGTCGCGTAGTCCTTGTGCGGTTCGAGGAGCTTCTCGAGGAAGTGGGCCGCGCCGATGAAGGCCCACTTGGGGCAGTACTTCTCCTGTCCGTTCACCTGGATCCAGCACGAGAAGAGGATGTGCCCGACCATGTGCCGGCAGTAGGCGTGCAGGTCGTCGTCGTTGCGCTGCTCCTGGAGCGAACCCACGAAGCCGTTGTAGGCGAACCCGCCCACCGCGCCCGGCCGGCCGCCGTACATCATGTCGGTGCGCGGGCTGCCCAGGTAGCGGGCCGCGAAGTTCTCGGCCCGCCCCTGCTTGGCCATCAGGTATACGCCCGTCGGCCCGCCCAACCGGACCTGGCCGCCGAACCAGTACTCGAAGTCGTCGTAGGCGCGTTCGCAGCGCTCCGCGTACAGGTGCGCGAGTTCGTGGGCCGAGATCACCCGCGGCGCCCCGCCCTCCGTGCGCACCTTGAGCTTCATGTCGATGTCGGTCACGACGTAGAAGTGCGGCGAGACCACGATGGACAGGCCGCCCTTCTCGGCGCCGAGTTCCTGCGCGTGCCGCTCGGCGAGCATCTGCTCGACCTTCGGGTCGGGCTTGCCGATCAACGCGTCGCACACGTCGCACGACGCGTCGGCGAAGCACTCCAGGCACTGGAGCCGGTGCGACCACGCGTGGCGCTTGTAGAAACACTCCTTGCGGGGCGAGCCCCAGCACTCCGCGCCGGTGCCCTTGGGGCGCTCCTTGTTGCCGCAGTCCCCGCCCGCCCGCAGGAGGCCGCACACCGGCGGGTCGGCCGGCGGCTTCATCGGCGCCCGCAGGTAGCGCCAGGAGGCCTTGCCGGTGTCGCACAGGCAGCGGCCGGGCTTGCGCCGCTGCACGTACTCGCTCTCCGGGTCGTGATCGGCCGGCACCCCCCCGGCCGGGCGCGCCAGCGGCCAGAGGAACACGGCGGCGAGCAGCGCCAGGCAGGGCAGGAAGAGGCGCGCGCGCATGAGGCCCGACTCTACCCGCGCCCGCGCGCCCGCGGGCCGGAGCCGCCCGCGTGCGGCGCGGCCCCGGGGACCCCGGCCCCCGGGCGGTTGGCGCGCGGCGCGACGGGGTGACCGCGCGCGCAAGGCCGGCCGGTCAGGCGGGCGGGCGCGGCGCGGGATATAGAGGAGTCGACGGCAACTTTCTGGAGAAAAGGGGAAATGTGTGGAATGAGAAGGAAAGTTTTACGCTGTCGAGCAACCGCCGACTCCGAGCCCGGATCGTAGATGAAGCCGACCTTCACCGCAGCCCCCAGATGGTCCCCATCGGCCGGAAAACCCGGCCGAAACGGGCGCTTTGCATTGAACTTGGCGATGCGGGGGATCGGACCGATCGGTCCTTTCGGTGGTGGCCCCGCGGGTCCGGGCCGTGGAGCCTAGCCGCCTCGGCCCCTACCGGCTGACCGGCCTCCTGGGGGCCGGCGGGATGGGGCGTGTGTACCGCGGCGAACGCGACGGGGAGGGCGGCGCCGGCCCGGGCCCGGTCGCGCTCAAGGTGCTCCACCCCCACCTCCTGGAGGACCAGCGCTTCTCCGAGCGCTTCGCCCGGGAGGCCGAGATGGGCCGCAAGGTGGACCACCCCTGCGTGGTGCGCGTCCTCGAGGTGGGCCGGGTCCCCGATGCGCAGGGGCGCCCGGTGCCCTACCTCGCGATGGAGTACGTGGAGGGGCAGGGCCTCGACGAACTCGCGCGGGAACTGGGCCGCGTGCCCGAGGCGCTGTGCCGCCACGTGGCGCTGGAGGTGGGCCGGGGCCTGGAGGCGATCCACGCCGTGGGCATCGTCCACCGCGACATCAAGCCCGCCAACGTGCGGATCACGCGCCAGGAGACGGTGAAGATCCTCGACCTGGGCGTGGCGCGCCTCTTCGACGAACTCGTGCGCCTCTCGGAGACGGGGCAGTTCGTCGGCTCGTTGCTCTACGCGGCGCCGGAGCAGTTCCGTTCCGGGCGCGGGGAGGTGGACGCGCGCGCCGACCTGCACGCGGTCGGCCTGCTGCTGTACGAGTTGGCCACCGGCGTGCACCCCTACGAGGGCCGCGACCTGCACGAGACGATCCAGCGCCTCCTGGGCGAGACGCCCCGCCGCCCGAGCGACCTCGTCCCGGAACTCAGCCCCTTCTTCGACGAACTCGTCCTGACGCTCCTGGCCAAGGACCCGGCGCACCGGCTCGCGGGCGCCGCGCAGTTGTGCGCCGTCCTGCGCGACGCCGAGGCGGGGCCCTGGTGGCGCGAGCGCGAGGCCGAGCGGGCCGCCTCGGACCGCGTCCGCGTCCCCCGCATCCGCGTGGCGCGCGACACCGCGCTGCACGGACGCCGCGCCCAACTCGACGCGCTGCGCGAGGCCCTGGCCGAGGCGGTGGCGGGCCGGGGCCGGGTGGTGCTCCTGGAAGGCGAGGCCGGGGCGGGCAAGACGCGCCTCCTGGACGCGTTCCTGCGCGAGGCCGGGGCCGGGCCGGAGGCGCCCGCGCTGCTCTTTGGCGCCTGGCCGCCGGGGGGCGGCGCGGCGGGCCCCGACGCCTTCTTCGGCGCGCTGCGCGAACACTTCGGCGACGAGCGGCTCGAACGCGAACTGGAGCGTCACCTCGGCGCCGCCCCGCGGCTGGTGCCCGCGCTGCTCGCGGCGGTGCGCGGCCTGCCGGTGCCCGCCGGCACCGAGCCCCTGACGCGCGACGCCCTGCGCACGAGCCTCGGGCACGTCCTGCGCTCGCTGGCCGCGCGCCAGCCGGTGGTCCTCGCGCTGGACGACCTGCACTTTTGCGGCGAGGAGGGCCGCGCCCTGCTGGCCGGGCTCGCCCACGCCCTGGAGGGCGAGCCCGTCCTGCTGCTGGCGGCCCACCGCCCGTCGCTCCCCGCGGAGTGGGTGCGCGACCTGCTGCGCCTTCCGCAGGCCCGGCGGGTGGCGCTGGGGCGCCTTTCGCCCGAGGAGGTGCGGGCCCTGCTCGCCGAGGCGCTCCAGAGCGCCGACCTCGCGCTCGACCTCCAGGCCGAGATCGTGGAGAAGGCCGACGGAAACCCGTTCTTCGTCTTCGAACTGCTGCGGGCCCTGCAGGAGGGCGGCGCGCTCGCCCGGCGCGAGGACGGCTCCTTCGTGGCCACGCGCCGCATCGGCCGGGTCTCCATGCCCCTCACCATCCGCGAACTGGTCGAGCGCCAGTTGAGCGACCTGGACCCCGAAGACCGCGACCTGCTCGACCTGGCGGCCTGCTGCGGGCACGAGTTCGACCCGGTGCTGGTGGGGGAGGCGTTGGGCCTGGCGCGCATCCCCGTGCTCAAGCGCCTGGCGCGCCTGGAGGCGACGCGCGGGCTGGTGCGCTCGGTGGGGGCCCGCTGCGCCTTCGAGCACCACCTCGTGCAGGAGGTGCTCTACGAGAACCTCCCGCGGGCGCTGCGGGCCGGCTACCACGCCGCCCTCTGGGAGGCGTTGGAGCGCACCTGCGGCGCGGCGGACCAGGACCCGGCCCGCCTGGACGGGGCGTTGTGCGTGGCGCTCGCCCGCCACGGCCTGAACGGCGGCCAGGGGGCGCGCGCCGTGCGCTACCTCGCACCGGCGCTCGACGCCCTGGAGCAACTCTTCGAGAACGAGGCGGCGATCGACCTGGCCACGCTGGCCCTGGAGGCGCTCGGGGCGCTTGACCGACCCGGCCGGCTCGGGCTCCTGCTGCGCAAGGCCGACTGGCTCGACGTGGTCGGCCGCCGCCAGGAGCAGCGGGCCCTCCTGGCCGAGGCCCTCGCCCTCACCAGCGACGACCCGGCCGAACGGGGCAGCGGGGCGGCGGCGCGGGCCCGGGTGCTGGGCATGCAGGCCGGGCTCGACCTCTTCACCGGCATGAACGCCGAGGCGCTCGCCCACGCCCAGGAGGCCCGCGCGCTCGCCCGGCGCTGCGCGGCGCCGGTCGAGGAGGTCGCCGCGCTGGGCGTGCTCGGCACGCTCGCCTGGCGCCAGGGCGACTACGCCGAGGCGGCCCGGCTGCAGGGCGAGCGGGTCACCATCGCCCACCGGGCCGGCGACGTGCGCGAGGAGGTCGAGGGCCGGATGAGCCGGGCGCTGGCCTACTACGTCCAGGGCCAGCTCGAAGACGCCCTGGCCGAGCACGAAACGGCCCTGGGCATGGCGCAGGTCCACGGCCTGATGCGGCCCCAGGGGGCCATCCACAGCAACATCGCCATCACCCTGCGGGCGATGGGGCGCCTGGCCGACGCCGAGGAGCGCCTGCGCGCGGCGCTGGCCGTGGCGCGCGAGACCGGCGACCGGCGCGCGGAGGCGAACATCACGGGCAACCTGGGCAACCTGCTCGGGGACCGCGGGCGCTGGCGCGAGGCCCTGGCGCACCACGAGCGCCAGCGCCGCATCGCGAGCGAGGTGCTCGACCGCCGGGGCGAGGCGATCTCGACGCTCAACGCCGGGCTGGCCTGCATCTCGCTCGGCCTGCTCGACCGCGCCCGGCGCCTGGTCGACGAGGCGGCCGGCGCCTTCGACGCGCTGGGCGACCGCCGGGGCCGCGCGCACATCCGGGCGGCGCGCGCCCAGCTCGCCGAGGCCGAGGGCGACCTGGGCGCCGCGCTCGAGCACGCGCGGACCGCCTGCCAGCGCATGGCCGACCTGGGCGTGCGCGGCGAGGGCGGCGACATGCTGGTGCTGCTCGGGCGTCTGCTGCTCGAGGCGGGGCGCGGCGCCGAAGCCCTCCTCTACCTCGACGAGGCGATCGCGATGGGCCGCGAGATGGCCAAGCCCTCCGTGCTCGTGCTGGCCCTCGCCCTGCGCGCCCTGGCCGTGGGGGCCGATGCGGCCGAGGTGCGCGCGGCGCTGGACGAACACGGCGAAGGCCTCTCGGCGGCCAAGCGCCTCCTGGTCCATCACCTGCTCTGGCGCGTCACGGGGGCGCGGGAGGACCTCGAGGCCGCCCACGCCTGGCTCGTGGACCTCCTCGAGCACGCCGATCCCGACGACCGGGTCCGCATGCTCGCCAACGTCCCCCTGCTCTCGTCCGTCCAGGGCGCCGTCCAGGCCGGCTGATCCGGGCCCGCCCGCCCGCGCCCCCGGGCCCGCGCGTGCCGGGGCTGCCCGGCCGCCGCGCCCCCGTCCCTCCTTGGCCCCGGCCCGCCCCGGGGGCATCCTCCGCCCCGGGCCCGTAGCTCAGTCGGTCAGAGCAGGGGACTCATAATCCCTTGGTCCTTGGTTCGAATCCAAGCGGGCCCATTCCCGCACGCCCCGGAACACGCGCGATCCCCACGTCCCGTGGCCGAACCGGCGCCCGTCCGCCTCTGCCGCGATCACAAGGTCGGAGTCGCAGATCGCACAGGGAAGCGCAGGGAAGCGCAACGGGAGGGCGTTGGCACGTCAAAGTGGGCGCCAAAGTGGCTCTCCCGGGCCCGTCGTCGCGACGCGGCGCGGAGAGCCACCTCGGGCGGCGCGGGCCCCCCGGTCGCCCCCGCGGCGCGCCCCTGCCGCCGAAAACCCCGACCCGGCGGCTACCTCTTCTTCCCGGCGCAGCGGGCCCGGCCGCGGCGCACAAGGCGGCGGTGGCCCAGCAGCGTGACCACGAAGGCCACGAGCATGATGGGGATGAGGCCCGCGGCGCCCATGGGCTCCCCAGCGTACCACCGGACGGGCCCCGGCGGGCCCGGAGCCTACCCCCCGGCGCGTCGCCCCGTCCGCCCGGGGGGGTGCGCCTCGAGCCGCGCCACCGCCCCGCGCGTGTCGGCGAGGTCCACCCGCGTGTAGGTGTTGCTCGTGAGCGCGGGCGTCGAGTGGCGCATGAGCCGCTGGGCCTGGGCGAGCGCGACGCCCGCGCGGGCCAGCAGCGTCGCGTAGGTGACGCGCAGCGCGTGCAGATCCACCACGCCGTCGGCGGCCTCGTAGAGGACGCCGGCCGTGGCGAGGTAGCGGCGCAGGGTGCGGGTGCTGGGCACGCCCGCGAGGACGCGCGCCGTCGGGAGTTGCGAGGGCCCCTCGGTCGCCCGCAGCGCCGCCACCGTGCCCTCCGGGAGCGGCAGGAGCGCCTCGCGGCGGTTCTTGGAGGTCGGGGCGCGCACGCGCACCGTTCCCTCCCCCAGGTCCAGGTCGCCCCAGGCGAGGGCGGCCAGCTCCGAGCGCCGAAGCCCTGCCGTGGCTGCGAGCAGGTAGGCGGCGGCGCGGTGGGGGAGCGAGGCCGCGACCAGCCGAGCCAGTTCCTCCTGCGAGAGCGAACGGCGCCGCCGCGCGGGCTCGGCGGGCCTCTCGCGCCTCACCTGGGCGGCCGGGTTCGCCGCCCAGCGCCCCTCCTCCACCAGCCAGGCGAAGAAGCTGTGGGCCGCAACGCGGTAGGCGTTCACCGTCTGGGGCGAGAGGCCCGTGCGTCCCAGGCGCCCCAGCGCCCGGCGCAGCATCGGCGCCGTCACCTCTGCGAGGTGCGCGTGCCCCTCGAAGAGCGACTCCAGGCGCTGGACGGTACGGCGCACGTGCTGCTGCGCCGAGCGACGCCGCACCAGTTCATCCTCAAACTCGCGCACGAGGGCCCGTGGGGAGAGGTCCTCCTGGGCGTCAGGAACAGGGAGGCCCGCGGCCTGAAGTTCGAGGCGCCGCACGATCCCGGTCGCGAGCGCCTGGGCGGCGTGGGAGCCCCGCACGCCGAGCGACCGGCGGTGGCGTCTTCCGGCCACCGTGACGTCGAGCCACCAGGCGCGGCCTTCCCTCTCCGAACCGTCGGGGGCCCTCCACCGGGGGCGGTAGATCACGACCTCTCCTTCCTGCCGCGCTGGCGCCGGCGCAGACCCAGCCAGAGCAGCCCGTTCCAGCGCTGGCCCGTGACGGCGCGGGCGAGTGCCGAGGCCGAGGCGTAGCAGTGCCCCAGGGCCTCGAAGCCCCGGGCCAGCACGCGCACCTCGACCTCGCGCCCCTGGTGGCGGCGTCTGAGCACGGTGCCGGGCGCCGGCAGCCGCGGGTCCCGGGGCGGGAGTGCGCGCGGGGGCGGGGGCCTATCCAGCGCGGCGATGGCGCGCTCGAGATTCCGGCGCTGCCGCGGCGTCGCGTCCGCCAGCGCGTCGGCGTGTTCCTCCGCGAGCCGCCGGGCCAGCGCCGAGCGCAGCCACGCCCCGTTGCGCGAGCGCGTGCTGCGTCCGAACACGACGGCGTATCGCTGGCGCGCCTCGGTCGCCGTGAGCCGTCGCAGCGCCCGCAGCGCGGCGTGGAGCGTTGCGAGACTCATCTGACCTCCCACGCGCCCGGCACCTCGCCGCCGCGGCGGTGAGGCGGCACGCATTCGCTCTTGTGTGGGGCTCCAGAAAACCCGTTCCGCCTGGGGCGTACGAGCGGGGCAGGAAGTGGGTCGTTCAGTAGCCGGCCAGGAGGCCGAGCGAGGGGAGGAACGAAGCCGGAGCGCAGGGCGGGCCCACGGGGGCCGGGCCCGGGGCCGGTCGACGGCGCCCCGAGGCCCGTCGAAGCGATCCCACTCGCTGCCCCCCGGCCTGACCGGTGACGCGCAGGCCCCCCACCTCCCCTCCGTAGGTTACACCAGGGGACGGGTCGGTCACCGGCGCCGGCCGGAAGGGTGTTCGTTGCCCGGGAAGCCTGGCAGCCCCGGGCTTTCCCGGGAGGCCGTCGGATTCTCCGGAGTCCGATGTATCAGACTCGTTCCAGCCTCCTCTATCTCCTGTGAACGCCCCGTCGTTCGGAGGAGGTCCCCGTGGCCCGCACCCTGCGCCGCTTGAGCCTGCCGTTCTGCGCCGTGGTCCTGTTCCTGGGCGTTGCGG
>JAPKHB010000800.1 GCA_026647295.1 Planctomycetota bacterium
GAAGCGCGGGTGGAACGCGAGCCCGAGCAGGCCCTGCTCGTTGTCGCGCGACACGAACTTCCGGATGTCGAGGAAGCGGCCGTCCTTCACGGCGCCGTTCTCGAGGATGCGGATCTGGCCGACCTGCTCGACGACGAAGAGCCGCTTGCGCGGGTCGCCGGGCGCGGCGACGAGCGCCACGGGCCGCTCGAAGTCGCCGGCCACGCGCACGAGCTGCACGTTCGCCACGTCCGCGGGCGGCGCGCCGAGCGCCTCGTAGCGCAGGAGGTGGGCCGCGACCTCCTCGTAGGCCGCCCCCTCCATCGCGCCCGTCCCGCGCTTGATCGCGCGCAGGATCGTGTCGTTGGGCATCGAGGCGTCCTTGGCCTTCTGCACCGCGGTCGCGAGAGTCGGATTCGCGTCGGTGTCGCCACCACCCCCGCGCGCGGCGACTTCGATCGAGCGGATCAGCTTGGCGAACAGCTTCCCGCGCTTCGCGTCCGTGGCCGCCTTCTTGTGCTTGATGCTGTGCCACTTGCTGTGGCCACTCATATCGTCTCCTCGCCGGGAATCATG
>JAPKHB010000801.1 GCA_026647295.1 Planctomycetota bacterium
AGCACCGGGCTGGCTGGATCGGACCACCAGAGCCCCTTGAACGACCGATCGCGTGACTTCCGGGCACGCTCGGCCAGCTCGATCGGCTCGACGCGGCAGTTGATGCCGACCTTCCGCCACATCTCGTGGACCAGCTCGGACATCTCGGCGTCCCCGCTGAGATAGCCGCGCGTTGTCTCCAGCACGATCGGCTCGTTCTGGTAGCCGCCCTCGCGGAGCCGCTGGCGCGCCCGGCAGGATGGCACCCGCCTGGCGCTCGGGGCCGCGGTCCCGGAGGCGGCCTGGCTGCCGGAGGCGCGCCGCGCCGGCTTCCTGCCGCCGCCGGAGGCGCCCGCCGAGGCCGCGGCGCCCGCGGCGTCGTACGCGGGCGTGAGGATCGAGGGCATGCCGCACGTCCGGCAGAAGCCGGACTTCTGCGGCGAGGCCTGCGCCGAAATGTGGCTCGCCAAACTCGGCCACAAGATCGACCAGCGGGCCGTGTTCGACGCTTCCGGACTCGATCCCGCCCTCGGCCGCGGTTGCTACACGCGCGAACTCGACGCGGCTCTCAAGAA
>JAPKHB010000802.1 GCA_026647295.1 Planctomycetota bacterium
GGCGTCGTGCGCACGGCGAAGTACCAGCCGGCGAAGAGCGCCGCGGCACCGGCCAGCAGCACCAGAACCGCTCCGGCGCGGCGGGTCATGGCTGGGTCGTGGCCTCGGGCGGCGGGGCGGGGGCAGCGTGCGGCTTCTTCGGTTCCTGGCGGTAAGGCATGCCCTTCTCGTACAGCTCCAGGCGCTTGCGGAGCTGGCTGAGGTACATGGGATCCATGTTCTCTTCCTTCGCGGCCAGGGCGAGGGCGCCCTTAATCTGCGCGGCAGCGCTCTCGAAGTTCCCGACCTCGGCATACGCGGCGCCCAGCGTGTCGCGGTAGCTGGCCTTCTCGGGCTGGACGTTGTAGACGACGCGGCGCGCGAGCATCAGCGCCTCCTCGCCGTTGCGCGCGTTCGCTTCGGGCGCGGTGGCGAGGATCCAGGCGAGGCGGTCCATGACCGCGAAGTCCTGCGGCGCGATTACCGAGAGCGCGCGCAGGTGTGTAACGGCGCCGGCCCAATCGCCGCGTTCCTCGAGCACCAGCGCGAGGTTGTTGTGCGCCATGACGGACTT
>JAPKHB010000803.1 GCA_026647295.1 Planctomycetota bacterium
GAAGCCGAGTTGCGCGCCGCCTGCGGGTGCACGATGAACGCGAGACTGCGCGTGCCTTGCGCGGCCAGCTGCAGGCGACGCAACCGGTCGGACGCGACGAGCGCGCCATCGTCCTCCGGCAGCCACGCGATGAGCGCGCCGACGCTCGCGCTCTTGAGCACCTGTTCGATCGCCCATAGCCGGTCGGCACGCTGCGTAACGTTCACCACCAGCAATCGGTCGAGCACCAACCCGTGCTGCTGCAAGGCCGGCGCGTAGGGGATGAAGGGTGGCCCGATCCAAAGCACTTCGCGGCCGTCCTGCGCGAGTTGCGCCAGCGCCGGCAGCACAAGCCGCAGCTCGCCGATGCCATGGCGCTCGATCAGCAGCTCCGTGAGACTGCCGACCGGCCAGCCGCCGCCGGGCAGTTCGGCGTCGAGCGCAGCGAAACGCGAAGGCACGCCGCGCGCCGCGTGCCGCCCGAGCTGATGCGCGCGCCAAACCGCGGCGCCGAGCGTGGCGTCGAGCGGCGGCAAAGCGGCAGCGGGCGCGGACATGGAAGGACGGCACGGAT
>JAPKHB010000804.1 GCA_026647295.1 Planctomycetota bacterium
GACGGCGAGCAGGTCAAAGCCGCGCTGTTCGTGATGACGCTGCCCTATTCGGACGCCCTGTTCATCCAGGCCTACCCGCGCGAGACCACGGAAGCCTTCCTCGATGGCCACGTGCGGGCGTTTGAGCATTTCGGCGGCGTGCCGCGTCGCATCACCTTCGACAACACCACGCTGGCCGTGGCCAAGGTCGGCAAGGGCCGCGAGCGCAAGTTCACCCACGAGTTTTCGCGCCTCGTCAGTCATCACCTGTTCGAAACGCACTTCTGCCGCGTGCGGAAGGCCAATGAGAAAGGCCACGTCGAACGCCTCGTTGAGTTCGCCCGCCGCAACTATCTGGTGCCGGTGCCTAAAGTGCGCAGCTTTGAGGAACTCAACGCCACGCTGCTCGAAGCGTGCCACGAGGACCTCCAGCGCACGCTGCGCGGCAAGGCAGCACCCAAGCAGGCCCTGCTCGACGACGAGCGCGGCCGGTTCCTGCCGCTGCCACATGAGCAGTTTGAGGCGCGCCGCATCGTGGCCACGCGTGCCAACTCGCTGTCGCTGGTGCGCTTTG
>JAPKHB010000805.1 GCA_026647295.1 Planctomycetota bacterium
GGAGATCGAGCGCCTCGAGCACAAGTCGCGCCGCCCCGACGTGCTGGTGGACGAGACCCTGATCGAGGCCTTCTACGACAGCAAGCTCCCCGCGGAGGTCTGCGACCTGGCGGGGCTGGAGGCGTGGCGCAAGCCGGCGGAGAAGGCCGAGCCCAAGCTGCTGCATCTGTCGCGCGAGCAACTGATGCGCCACGACGCGGAAGGGGTGACCACCGACCGTTTCCCGCCGACGCTGGAGGTGCTCGGGCAGAAGTTGAAGCTCGCCTATCTGCACCAGCCTGGCGAGGCCGACGACGGCGTGACGCTCGCGGTGCCGCTGGCGATGCAGCCGAAGGCGGAGCTCATCGAGGCGGCGGCGCGCGCGCTGCTCGAGGCGCGACAGCCGCTGCTCTGCGCCGGTGGCGAGGTGACGCGGGCCGGGGCCAACGCCGAGTTCCTCGCGCTGGCGGAGCTGCTGGGCGCGCCCTTCACCCAGGGGCTGAGTGTCTATGGCGACGTGCCGTTCCGCCACCCGCTGTTCGCCGGCTTCCATGGCCTGGGCTTCCCGCGAGCC
>JAPKHB010000806.1 GCA_026647295.1 Planctomycetota bacterium
GAAACTTACGTCGCGATTGCCAATGGTGTGCTGGATGCCTCTGGCTTCGCTGCCAATCCCGACGGCGGCAACACCAATTTCACCTTGTTCCTGCGCAATGGCATGCGCGAAAGCGCGCAGGATCCGGCCAAGGTCGAGTTCCGCGCGGTGCACGGTGCCACTGATGCGCCCACGGTGGACGTGATTGCCCGCGGCGTGGCCACGTTGGTCGACAATGCCAAGTACGGCGATGTGACCGGCTATCTCGGCGTGCCGCCCGCGGCTTATACGCTCGACGTCACGCCCGGCAGCGATAACAGCACGGTCGTGGCTTCCTTCAATGCCGACTTGAGCGGCTTGGCGGGCGGCGCGGCAGTGGTGTTCGCCTCCGGCTTCTTGAATCCCGCTGCCAACCAGAACGGTGCCGCCTTCGGTTTGTATGCCGCGTTGCCGAACGGCGCAGTGGTCGCGTTTCCGCAAATCGGCACCGCACGGTTGCAGGTGATTCACAACGGGCGCCACGGAGGCACGTGCTCTCGATGAGCTTGCGCGTCTGCCTGGTTGCGAGGTGCG
>JAPKHB010000807.1 GCA_026647295.1 Planctomycetota bacterium
GTCGCCATGAACTGCTTCGCCATTCCGGAAACCCTGATCGAAAGCGAGCTATTCGGCTACATGAAAGGTGCCTTCAGCGGCGCAGATCATGATCATCCCGGCAGGTTGCAGCAGGCGCAGCGCGGCACGCTCCTGCTCGACGAGATCGCCGATATGAGCCTGATGATGCAGGCCAAAGTGCTGCGCGTGCTCGAAGACCGCACGGTCACCCCGCTGGGCAGCACCGAAACGCGCCAGGTCGACGTCCGCCTGCTCGCCGCCACCAACAAGGATCTGCAGCAGGAAATTGAGAACGGCAATTTTCGCAGCGATTTGTACTATCGGCTCAACGTCATTCCCATTCATGTGCCGCCGCTGCGCGAGCGCAAGGAGGATATTCAACCGCTGGCGGAGTTCTTTTTGGAGGAGATTTGCCGCGTGCAGGGCCTTTCACAAAAGCGCTTTGCCGGCAATGTCTGGCCGCTGCTGCAAAATCACAACTGGCCGGGCAACGTGCGCGAATTGAATAACGTGGTCGAACGTGCGGCGGTGCTTTCGTTCGATCGCATAATC
>JAPKHB010000808.1 GCA_026647295.1 Planctomycetota bacterium
GTAGCGGCGATGCCGACCCGCTTCCTCCTGGTCGACGATCACGCGCTCATCCGCGAGGGCCTGTCCCTCGCGCTGGCGCGCATCACCGAGCAGGTGGACGTGATCGAGGCGGGCAGCTGCGAGGACGCGCTGGCCCGCATCCGCGCGAAGGTCGCCGAGCGCCACCGGGCGCTGGGGTACACCTCCTACCGCGCGTGGATCGACGCGGTCACGCCCGCGGACATGCGCTAGGGGCCGCCCGGGTCGGGCGGGGAGGCCGCCGTGCCGCTGGATCTCGCCGTCCGCCGGCTCCCGGGCCGGGTGCCCTACGCCGAGGCGCTCGCCCTCCAGGTGGAGGCCCACGCCGCGCGCCGCGCGGGGAGGGGGCCGGACACGCTCTTCCTCCTGGAGCACGCTCCCGTGATCACCCTCGGCCCCCGGACGGGCCCCGGCGACCTCCTCCTCGACCCCGGGGCGCTGGCACGGAGGGGGGTGGAGGTCGTCCGCACCGACCGCGGGGGCGGCATCACCTTTCACGGTCCGGGGCAGATGGTCGCGTACCCTGTCCTGGAC
>JAPKHB010000809.1 GCA_026647295.1 Planctomycetota bacterium
AGAGCCTGGTGGCCTTCCTCCTCGAGGACCACCCGGGGTGCGTCCACAGGGCGGGGTTCCTCGACTGGCTGGGGAGGCACCTCTCCGGCGCCCCGCTCCCGGAATCCCCCGACGGGCCGGCCTTCGCGGCGGCGGCGCTGCTCATCAACTGGCGCACACACCGCCGGGTCGCGCCCCCCTCCGGTATCGACGATTCATGCGTCGATCGCCCGCCGCCCTGCTCCTCGCCGCCCTCGCCGCGCTGACCGGCTGCTGGGCCTCGACAGCCCAGCTCCGCCAGCGCGCCGCGAGCGATTTCGATTGTCCTCCGGAGAAGCTCGAGGTGTCCGACATCGGGAGCGGCGTCTACCGGGTCTCCGGCTGCGCCCGCCAGGACACCTACGTGTTCAGCGACGAGGCGAAGGCCTGGCTCCGCGAGTCCGAGGCCGGCGGCCGGGTGAAGCGCTGACGCTCGTTCGATGCGCGCCGTCAGCCGTTGCGCCGGTGGGCGCGCCGGTCCTTCGAGAGCCGCATGTGGACCTTCCCGCCCGGATCCTGGCGGGCGATGAACTC
>JAPKHB010000081.1 GCA_026647295.1 Planctomycetota bacterium
CTGATCGTCTTCGCCTGGCGCGCGTTCCGCCCCGGATCGCTCGCGGCCGGCGGGCTCGCCCTCGCGCTCGCCGGCGCGAACCTCACCGCGGGTGCCGCGATCCTCGCGACCGGGGCGCCGGTGCCGGCCGGCGCCGCTCCGGCAGGGCCCGCCGCCGAGCGGCCGGCCGGTGGCGGCCGGCGCGGACGTCCGCGCCAGCCATCGCCGGACGGACGCCTGGCGGGCCTGGTGCCGATCCGGCTCCAGGCGCTGTGCGTGGCCTGCCACGGCCCGGCGGAGCGACTCGCCGACGGCGTCGCCGAGGCCCTGGCCGCCCGCTACCCCGCCGACCAGGCGACCGGCTTCCGCGAGGGCGACCTGCGCGGCTGGTTCTGGATCGAAGTCCCCTGAATCTCCCGTACGGAGCCAGGCTCCGGTGCATCATTCGAGGGCGCTCGACGAGCCGGCGAACCGCCTCCGCCCGCGTCTCCACGCCCCTCGCCTTCGCGCGCGTCCTGCGTGGGGTAGGCCGGGGACGGCGCCGACCGGCAGGCGGGCGGTGGGCGCCCGGCGCCCCCCGGCCGGGTCACGCCAGGTCGAAGAGGAGGAACTCCGCGTCCTGGGTGGCCTTCAGGCGCAGCAGCCCCGGCTCGCTGGTGCGCGCGCCGTCGCCGGCCTCGAGCGTCACCTCGCCCGCGGCGAGGCGGCCGCGCGCGACCTGGATCCAGACGTGCCGCCCCGTCTCGACGCGGTGCTCGACGACCCCGTCCCGCGGCAGGATCGAGGCGTACAGGCTCACGTCCGTGTGGATGCGCAGGCTCTGGTCGCGCCCGTCGCGCGAGGCCACCAACTTGAGCCGTCCGCTGCGGTCCGTCGCCGCAAAGGCCTGCTGGGCGTAGCCGGGCTTGAGGCCCTGGCGCTCGGGCAGCAGCCAGATCTGGAGCAGGTGGACACGCCGGTCCCGCGAGGGGTTGAACTCGCTGTGGCGGATGCCCGTGCCCGCGCTCATGCGCTGGACCTCGCCCGGGCGGATCACCGAGCCGTTGCCCAGGCTGTCGCGGTGCTGGAGGGCTCCTTCGAGCACGTAGGTCACGATCTCCATGTCGTTGTGCGGGTGCATCGGAAACCCGGCGGCCGGGTCGATGAAGTCCTCGTTGATCACCCGCAGGGCGCGAAAGCCCATGTGGCGCGCGTCGTAGTAGCGGCCGAACGAGAAGGTGTGCCAGGTGTCGAGCCAGCCGTGGTTGGCGTGGCCGCGTTCGGCGGCACGGCGCACGACCAGGGTGGGGGCCTTGGGCACCGGCGGCTCCTCGGCGCCTTGCGCCAGCGGGGCGCTGAAGAGGAACCCCGCCCCCGCCGCACCGTACTTCAGCACTTCGCGTCGTTCCATCGGGGGACTCCTTTCGTCCGAGCGTACCCGGATCCGCACCATCTTCGCGGCGTATACTTGTTGAAACAAGTAAAATCCCGACCGGCCCTCCGCGGGGCGCGACGGGGGGTGGGCCGGGCCTGCGGCGGGAAGTGATCGGTCTCGCGTGCGCTTGCCAAGGGCCGGGGGCGGGGTATCGGCTGCCCAGCCCCGGTGGCTGGGCGCTGGAGGATCCGCGATGCGCTTCGAGAACGCCTACATCCCGGCCGGGGCGGCCTGGTCCTCGCCCTTCTGCAAGTGGCAGGGCAGCTTCGCTTCGCTGCACCCGCTCGCGTTGGCCGCCGACGTGGCGCGCAAGGGGCTCGCCCGGGGGGGGATCGAGGTCGGCGCCCTGGACGGCCTGGTGCTGGGCTGGACCATCCCGGCCCGGCGCATCTTCTACGGCGCGCCCTGGTTCGCCGGCCTGGTGGGGGCGCCGGGGCTCTCCGGGCCGATGATCTCGCAGGCCTGCGCCACCTCGGCGGCCGCCATCGCGCTGGCCGCCGCCCAGCTCGACGCCGGGGGGGGGACCGCCACCCTCGTCGTGACCACCGACAAGTGCAGCAACGGGCCCCACCTCTATTACCCCGACCCGGCCGGCCCCGGCGGCAAGGGCGAAGCCGAGGACTGGGTGTGGGACAACTTCTCGTTCGACCCGTGGGCGAAGAACTCGATGCTCCAGACGGCCGAGAACGTCGCCCGCGAGGCCGGCATCTCGCGCGCGGAGATGGACGAACTCACGCTGCACCGCGCCCGGCAGTACGCCGAGGGCGTGGCCTCGGGCCTGCTGGCCCGCGTGCTCGTCGTGCCCTACGAGGTCAACCCTTCGGGGCGCCGGGTCCTGGCCACCCTGGAAGGCGACGAGGGCGTGTTCCCCACCACCGCGGAGGGGCTCGCGCGGCTCAAGCCCGTGATGGAGGGCGGCACCATCACCTTCGGCACCCAGACCCACCCGGCCGACGGCACCGCCGGCCTCGTCGTGGCCACCCGCGAGCGCGCCACGGCGCTCGGCCCGGGGGCGGCGCCGACGCGGATCCTCTCCTACGGCCTCGCGCGGGTCGAGAAGGGCTACATGGCCAAGGCCGTGGTGCCCGCGGCCCGGCGCGCCCTGGAGGCGGCCGGGCTCACCCCCGGCCAGATGACCGTCGTGAAGACCCACAACCCCTTCGCGGTCAACGACATCTACTTCGCGCGCGCGCTGGACCTGGACCCCAAGGGCTTCAACAACAACGGCTCGTCGCTGATCTTCGGCCACCCGCAGGGGCCGACCGGCGCCCGGCTGGTCGCCGAGGGCATCGCCGAGGCGCGGGCGGCCGGCGGCGGGCTCGTGCTCTTCGCCGGCTGCGCGGCGGGCGACACGGCCGCGGCGCTCGTGCTCGAGGTGCCCGGCTAGGCGCGCGGGGGCAAGCGGCCCGCGCCGGCGGCCCCGCCGCACCATTTGCCTGCGCGGCGTCCGCCGCGGGGCGTACAACCGCAGGGCGTCCCCCGCGGGCTCGCCCGCCGCGGGCCCCGGAGGCTCCATGGCCGCCGCGCCCCTCACCGCCGACCTGCCGCCGCGCGTGCAACGCTCGATGCGCCTGTCAATCCACGAGGGCGTGCTCTACGCGGTGATGGTGGGCTTTGGGGACACCTACTTCCTGGCCGACGCCGTGCGGCTCGGAGCCTCGGCCCTGGAACAGGGCCTGGTGATCACGCTGCCCCTCTTTGGCGGCGCGCTGGGCTCGGTGCTGGCCGTGCGCTGGCTGATGGCCCGCCCGCGCCGCAAGCACGTCGTGGTGGCCGGCGCGCTGGCCCAGGCCGGGGTGCTGGGCGTGCTGGCGCTCCTGCACCACCTCCAGGCCATGACGCCGGCGCTGCTGATCGGGCTGGTCGTCGTGCACCAGGCCGGGGGCCAGTGCGCGGGGACCGGGTGGAGTTCCTGGTACGGGGACCTCATCCCCTCCGCCGTCCGCGGGCGCTACTTCGGCGTGCGCAGCCGCTTCGTCTACCTGGCCACGTGCTTGAGCCTGGTGGCCAGCGGCGTGCTCCTGCACTGGCTCGAGCCCGGCCGGGCCGGCGCCGTCCCGGCCGGGACCGGGGGCGGGGGCTTCGTCGCCGCCTTCTCGGTGGCGGCGCTGGCGCGGCTGGCGAGCGCCCTGCTCCTGGCCACCTCGCACGAGCCCGCCTTCCGCGGCCTGCCCGACGCCGCGTGGACCCGCCGCTTCCTGCGCACCTCCCGGGGCCGCGCCGCCTGGCGCCTCGTCCTGGTGGGGGGGCTGATGCAGTTGTGCGTGTACGTCGGGTCGCCCTACTTCGGCCCCTACATGCTCAAGGAACTGGAGTTCAGCTACCTGCAGTACATGGCCGCCACCGTCTGCGTCGTGCTGCTCAAGGTGGCCACGCTGCCCATGTGGGGCCGCAGCATCGACGCCTACGGCGGGCGCTCGATCTACGGGCTCGCCGCCCTCCTGGTGGGGCTGGTGCCCATCCCGTGGCTCTGGGCCGACGGCCTCGTCTGGGTGCTGATCGCCCAGGGGCTCTCGGGCTTGAGTTGGGCGGCCTACGAGGTGTCCTTCTTCTCGCTCGCCCTGGAGGCGACCTACAAGAGCACGCGCCCCTACCTGTTCGCGGCGCAGAACGTGATCCAGGGGAGCGCGCAACTCCTGGGCGGCCTGCTCGGCGCGCTGCTGCTCGGAGCGGTGGGACAGGCATGGCTCCTCGTCTTCGCGGTGAGCGCGGCGGCCCGCACGCTCGTCGCCCTGGCCGTGCCGTACGTCGTCCCCCGACTCAAGGCCCGCCCGGACGTGCGCAAGCGCGAACTGCTCCTGCGCGTGGTGGGCATCCGCCCCCACAGCGGCGTGATGCACCGGCCGCTCGAGTCCGTGCCCAGCCGCACGCGGCGCTGACCCGGGCGCACGCAGCCTTCAGGATCCCGTTAGACCCCGCGGGGATCCTCCGGGTCGCTGCGGGGCAGGGCCCCGCGCGCCCCTTCGAACGAGGAACCCCATGTCCCCGACCCCCCTTGCCCGTACGGCCCCGGGCCGCCTTGGCTGGCGGCGACCCGCCCTGTGCCTGGCGCTCCTCCTCGGCCTGCTCCTCCTCCTGCCCGCCCCCCCGGCCGCGGCGCGTGGCGCCGGCCCCGGCGGCGGCGCCGGCCGGCCGCCGCCCGGAGGCCCCGGCGCGCCGCCCAAGCCCCCGAAGGGCAAGGACGGCGAGAAGGCGCGCCCCAAGCCCCCGGCCGAGCCGGGCGGGGACGCCACGGAAGAGGAGGACGGCGAAGACACCGGCGGCAAGAAGAAGAAGCGGAAGAAGCCCAAGGGCCGCAAGCCCCGCCCGCCCGAGGAGGGAGACGACAAGGCCCCCGACGGTTCCCCCCCGCCGCCCAAGCCGAAGAAGCCCAAGGAGGAGTGCGACCCCGACGACGCAGAGGGCGGCAAGGGCGGCCCCAAGGACCCGCCGCAAAAGCCGCCGCCCCCGCCGCCGCCCCCGCCCGGGGGCGATCCGGTGGAGCCCCCGGCGCCTGACGGCAAGAAGCCGCCCAAGCCCCCGCCCCCGCCGCCGCCGCCCGAGGACGCGCCGCCCGACGACGGGGAGCCGCACGACCTGCCCACCGGCGACGACGCTCCGCCTCCGCCCCCCAAGGGCCCGCCGCCGCCCAAGGGCCCGCCGCCGCCCAAGGGCCCGCCTCCGCCGCCGGACGCCCAGGGCTGACCGACCCGCCCGGCCGGCGCCGCGGCGGCTTCGGCCGGCCTTGGCGCGCACGCCGGGGCCGGAGTGGGCGTAGGCTTGGGCCGCCACCGGCCCGGGAGGGATGCGCCCATGCAGGAGACGGCCCACGGCCACAACGAGCGGCGGATCACGCAGGTCACCTTCTTCCTGCCCAACCGCCTCGGCACGCTGCGCCAGGCCGTCGCCCGCCTCGAGGAGCGGGGGGTGCGCCTGCGCGCCATCTCCGTGCTCGACGCGGCCGACCACGCCGTCGTGCGCATCGCGACCAACAACCCCGCGGGCGCGGTGGCGATCCTGACCGAGGAGGGCTACGGCTGCTGCGCCACCGAGGTGCTGGCGGTCGCGCTGCCCCGGGACGAGGGCTTCGGCGTGGGGCGCATGCTCTCCCAGCTCTACGCCGCCGAGGTGAGCGTCGACTACCTCTACAGCTTCCACGACCCCCTCGGGCACGCGGCCGTGCTGGCCCTCCAGGTGGACAGCCAGGACATGGCCGCGCGCGTGCTCACCCCCCGCGGCTGCACGCTCCTCGGGCAGGACGAACTGTAGTCCGGCCGACCCCGCCCGCCGCGGTCGCCGCCCGGCCGCCCCGCGGGCACCGCCCCGCCGGGGCTGCGGCGCCGGGCGCTTGCGGCCGCGGCCGCGCGTTCGTGTTCCCAGGGGCGGGCCCGCACCGGCCGCGGCCCCGGGAGTTGCGCCATGCCGCGAGTCGACCTCTTCACCCCGGTCCACAAGGGGCTGCGCGCCGCCCTGTGCGACACGTTGGGGCGCGTGGGCAGCACCGGGTTCGGCGACCCCGCCCAGGTGCGCCTGGCCGTCCGGTCCGTGCGCACGCTGCTCGGACTCCTGGACGAGCACGGCCTTCTCGAGGAGCGGTTCCTCGTGCCGGTCCTGTCCCGCCTGGACGCCGCGCTGGGCGCGGAACTCTCCGCCGGACACCGGCGCCTGGAGACGCTCCAGCACACCCTGGCGCTGCGCCTGGTCGAGGTGGAGGACGCCGCGGGCGAGGCGCGCGCCGAGGCGGGCCGGCGGCTGGGCCAGGACCTGTGCGAACTGGGGGCGGAGTCGCTGCGCCACATGCTCACCGAGGAGCGCGAGGCCAACGCGCTCCTGCACGCCCACCTGGAGGACGCCGACCTGCGAGCCCTGGAGCGGGGCATGTTGCAGGCGCTGCCGCCCCGGCGCCTGGCGGGGTGGATGGGTTGGATTCTGCCCGCGCTGGGGGCGGGCGAGCGGGCGAGCGCCCTGGCGGCGCTGCGCGAGGCCCTCCCCGGCGAAGCGCTCGCCGACGTCACCGAGGCGGCACGCCAGGCGCTCGGGTCCGCCCGCTGGCAGGCGACCCGCCTGGCGGCCGGCCTGTGACTCCGGCTACCCTCCGCCGGTGCCCCTCCGCGTGCCCGCTTGCGTGCCCGTCCTCCTGCTCGGGTTGGCCCTGCCCGCGCTCCTGTCGGCCTGCCGGCACCTCGCCGGCGAGGCGCCGGCCCGACCGGCGACCCCCGCGCCCGACGCCGCGCGCTACGCCCTCCCGGGGCCGCCCGGCGCCGAACTCTCGCGCGTGCGCCAGCAGGTGGGGCCCACGCTGGAGCGCTGGGCGGTGCGGCTCGCGCCCCAGGTCCCCTCGGACCTCGCGCACCTGCCCCACGTCCGCGATCCCATCGAGGTGCTCTGGCTCACGCCGCATCCGGCGCCGCACGGCCCGCGCCCGGTGGCGCTGCTCTTTCCGATCCTGGCCAACACCACGCTGCTGATGTGCGAGTTCGGGGGCGCGCTGGTCCACCAGGGCTTCGTCGTGGGCGTCGTCCCGCGCAAGGAACTGGGCTTCGATCCCCAGGCCAGCGTGGAGCGCGCCGAGGACGAGATGCGCGCGCTCGTGCTGCGCGCCCGCCAGGCCCTCGACTGGATCTGCGCCCAGCCCGAGGCCGACCCCGACCGCGTGGGCGTCCTGGGCATCAGCGCCGGCGGCGTCCTGGCCACCTGCCTGGCCGCGGTGGACCCGCGCGTCCAGGCGAGCGTGATCGTCTTCGCCGGCGGGCCGCTGGCCGACGTCCTGATGGAGACCACCGAGGACGACTTCGTGCGCAAGCGCGACGCGACGCTCGCGGCCCGGGGCTGGAGCCCGGAGCGCCTCCGGGCGGAGCTGGCCGCGCGCCTGCGCACCGATCCCCTCGCGCTGGCCCCCGCCGTGGACCCGGCCGGCGTCCTCTTCTTCCTGGCCCGCGGCGACCGCTCCGTGCCCACGGCCCGCCAGCGCGCGCTGTGGGAGGCGCTCGGCCGGCCCGAGCGCGTCGAACTGGCCGGCGGGCACTACGGCGCCTTCGCCCTGTTCTTTCCCGTCATCCTGGAGCGCTCCCGCGCCTTCCTGACGGCGCGCCTGGTCCGCTAGGTCGGCCGGCCGTGCCACCTTGGGTCGACCTCGGGCCGCCCCGCGACCGCGCGGCCCGCGGCGGGTAGGATGCGCCCGGCCGACCGGCCCGAGGTCTGCGTCCGGGAGCCCCGCGTGTCGCCTGCCCCCGCCTCTCGTCCCCGCCCCTTGGGGCGCCTGGGCCCCTTGCCCTGGCGCGCCGCCGCGTTCCTCCTGGTGAGCGCCGCGCTGGTGCTCCCGCTGCGGGCCGAGGACGAGGCCGGCCCGCCCGCGCCGCGCCGCGTGCGGGGCGGGCCCCCGCCGGCGAGCCCCACCACGCCGCCCCGGGGCCCCGAGGCGCGCGAGAGCATGTGGGCGGCGCCGACCGCCGAGGACTGGGCGCGCCCCTGCCTGCTCACCTGGCAGCGCTCCTGGGAGGACGCGCTGGCGGTCTCCCGCGAGACCGGCAAGCCCATCCTCATCTGCATCAACATGGACGGCGAGATCGCCAGCGAGCACTACGCCGGCGTGCGCTACCGCAGCCCCGAGATCGCCGAGCTCTACCAGCCCTACGTCCTCGTCATCGGCTCGGTGTACCGCCACACGCCGCGCGACCACGACGACCAGGGCCGGCGCATCCCCTGCCCGCGCTTTGGCACGGTGACCTGCGGCGAGCACATCGCGCTGGAGTCGGCGGTCTACGAGATCTTCCTGGACGGCGTGCGCATCGCCCCGCGGCACATCGCGGTGGACGCCGCGGGCAACGAGCTCTACGACGTCTACTACGCCAACGACACGGCCTCGGTGTTCGAGACCGTGCGCAAGGGCCTGGAGGGGCTGCCCCCGCCGCTGCCCGAACGCTCGCGGTCGGACCGCCCCCTGCTCGAGCGCGTCGCCAGCCGCGAGGTGCGCGACCGCGAGGCCGTCGAGCGCGCCTACGCCGAAGGGGACGCCGCCCAGCGCGCCCGCCTCCTCGAGGCGGCCGTGGCGCGGCCCGACGCGGCCGCCACCGACCTGCTGCGCCTGGCCCTGTTCGGCCTGGACGCCGAGTTGGCCCGCCGCGCCCGCCAGGCGCTCGCCCGTACGACCGACCCCGCCGCGGTCCCGCTCCTCTCCGAGGCCCTGGGCACGCCGTTGCCCGAAGCGGACCGCGCCGCGCTGGTGGCGGCGCTGGAGCGCCTGGGCGGAACCTCGGCGCTCGCGCGCTGGCTCGCCGGCGTGCACCAGGGCCTGGCCGCGCCCTCCAAGGTCGTCGACCCCGGGGCCTGGGATCCGGCGGGGGCCGCCTACGGCGCGGTCCCCCCCGGGCTTGCCGACCAGGGGCTGCTGGCGGCCATCGAGGAGCGCGCGCGGCGCCTCGAGGTCCAGCCCGAGGACGGGGCGCTGCGCCTCGAACTCGCCGAGGCGACGCTCGCCCTCGCGCTCGAGGCGCCCGCGCAGCACGAGACCAACGCCCGGCTGGCGCGCATGGCCATGACCCACCTCCTGGCCGAGGCCCGCCGGCAGGCGGAGGAGGCCGCGCGCTTTGGGGCGGCCGGGTGGCGGCTCGACGCCGTCAAGGCGCTCGCGGCGTACTACGCGGGAGACCTCGAGGCCGCCTACCCCCTGGCCGAGCAGGCGATGCAGGCCCTGCCCCCGGGCGACCCCGGCTGGACGTCCATGGCCGTCGTCACCGTGTTCGCCGAGTCGCGCTGGAAGGCGCTCAAGGCCGCCGTGAAGGAGTCGCGCCCCTGGTCCCCGGAGTGGCTCACGGACCTGGACGCGGCCTACTCCGTGCTGCTCCAGCACCCGCTGGGCACCGACGGCCAGGTGCTGTGGCACTTCGACCTGCTCGACTGGATCGGCGCCCGCCGCCGGGCCGACCGCGTGCTCTCGCGCGGCCTCGAGCGCTTCCCCGAGTCGCCCGCGCTCCACGCCCGCTGGCGCGAGCGCCTCCTGGCCCGCGCGGGTCCGGCCGGCCTGCTCGCCGCCTACCGGGGCCTGCTGGACGAACGCGGCGACGCGGCGCGCCTGGGCCCCTTCGCGGGCCTGGCCGCGATCGAGGCGGCCGAACAGCACCGGCGCGCCGGCGCCCGCGACCCGGCGCTTGAGGCCTACGCGCAGGCCGTCGCCTGGTACGACGAAGCCGTCCGCGCCGACGCGCGCCACGGCGCGGGCGCGGCCCGCGCGGTCGCGCTCGCGTGGGCGGGCCGCGCCCGCGTCGCCTACGAACTGGGCCGCACGACCGAGGCGCTGGACGCCGTGCTGGCCTCCTTCGAGCGCAGCCCCGACAGCGCCGGCACGCGCGACGGCATGGGCATCACGCCCGGCGAGACCGCCCAGATGCTGCGCCAGCGGCTCGTCGAGCAGGGGCCGCCCGAGGCGCTCGCGCGCCTGGACGCGGCCCTGGCCCGGCTCGACCCCGAGCTCCTGCGCTTTGACCGCGAGTAGGGGCGCTTCGCCCGTGCGCGGCCCCCGGCCGGCCCCCTGGAAAGGCGCCCCCCCGTGACCGAGACCTCCCCGCTCGCGCGCCGCATCGAGGAGGAGGGCGCGTTCCTCGCGGCGGTGCGGGCCGAACTCGGCCGCGCGATCGTGGGCCAGCGGGCCCTGCTGGACAGCCTGCTGATCGGCGCGCTGGCCGACGGGCACGTGCTGCTCGAAGGCCTGCCCGGCCTGGCCAAGTCGCTGGCGGTCGAGTCGCTCGCGGCCGCGGTGGGGGGGACCTACCGGCGCATCCAGTTCACGCCCGACCTCCTGCCCTCCGACCTCCTGGGCACGCAGGTGTTCCAGCCCCAGACGGGCCAATGGGCCGTGCGCAAGGGGCCGGTGTTCGCGCACTTCGTGCTGGCCGACGAGATCAACCGCGCCCCGGCCAAGGTCCAGTCCGCGCTGCTCGAGGCGATGCAGGAGCGCCAGGTGACGATCGCCGGCGAGACGCTGCGCCTGCCGGAGCCCTTCCTGGTGCTGGCCACCCAGAACCCGGTCGAGCTCGAAGGCACCTACCCCCTGCCCGAGGCGCAGATCGACCGCTTCCTGCTCAAGGTCGTCGTCGGCTACCCCACCCGCGCCGACGAGGTCCGGATCATCGAGCGCATGGCGCCCACGCGCGGCGCCCCGCGCGTCCAGGCGGTCGCCTCGCCCGAGCGCCTGATGGCCGCGCGCGCGCTGCTCGACGAGATCTACGTGGATCCGCGCGTCGTGGGCTACGTCGTGGACCTCGTCTTTGCGACCCGCGAGCCCGAGGCGGCGGGCCTCGGGCGCCTCAAGGGCCTGGTGCTGTACGGCGCCTCGCCGCGCGCCTCGATCGCGCTGGTGCGGGCGGCCCGTGCGCGGGCCCTGCTCGAAGGGCGCGCCTTCGTCACCCCGCAGGACGTGAAGGACGTCGGCCTGGAGGTGCTGCGCCACCGCGTCCTGACCACCTACGAGGCCGAGGCCGAGGGCGTGGGCTCCGAAGCGGTGATCCGCGACCTCTTCGAGGCCGTGCCGGTACCGTAACGGACGCCCGATGCACGTGCCGCCCGACGAGAGCCTGGCCGACGTCCTCAAGGAGGTCCGGCGCATCGAATGGCAGAGCCGCCGCCTCGTCAAGGCGGTGCTGGCCGGGGGCTACGCCTCGGTGTTCCGGGGGGCGGGGCTCGAGTTCCACGCCGTGCGCGAGTACGCCGACGGGGACGACGAGCGCGCCGTGGACTGGAACGTGACCGCCCGGATGGGCCGCCCCTTCGTCAAGACCTTCGTGGACGAACGCGACCTCACGGTCCTCTTCGTGCTCGACCGCTCCGCGTCCATGGACGCGGGGCTCGGGCGCATGAGCCCGCGCCAGGCCGCCGCGCGCGTGGCGGCCTGCCTCGGGCTGGCCGCCGCGGGCGCCGGCGACCGCGTCGGCCTGGTCGCGGCGGGGTCCGGTGCGCGCGCCTTCGTTCCGCCGGGCGCGTCGCTGATCGAGGCTCAGAAGGTCGGCACGGTGCTGGCCTGGGGCAGCTTCGCAACCATCGTGATCAACTTCGCGATCCTCGCCTTCATCATCTTCTGGATGGTCAAGGCGATGAACAGGCTCAAGCGCGAAGCGCCGCCCCCCGCGCCGGCCGCACCGCCGGAAGACGTGGTCCTGTTGCGCGAGATCCGCGACCTGCTCCGGCAGCGCGCCTGAGCCGCCCGGCGCGAAAGCGCGCCAGCAAATCCTCGCGCGAGCGGCGGCCGGCGATGAAGGCGCACACTTCCTCGATCTCCGCCATGTCGCGCACCACGAGATAGCGGCCGGCGGCATATTTCATCGCCTGGCTGCTGGTGGCGCGGGTTTCCTCATGCGCATACTTGCCGTGAATCACCGC
>JAPKHB010000810.1 GCA_026647295.1 Planctomycetota bacterium
GGGTACCCGGCGATGATCGACTTCGACAGCCCGCGCGACACGATGTACGACTGCGCCGACGCGGCCAGCCCCGTCCCCAGCGCGCCGCGCCGCGCCCGCTCGTCGCGGCGCAACTCCTCGAGCGTCGGCTCGCCGCTCCGGCCGACGAGCTCGGCGAGGGCGGCCGCCAGGCGCGGCGCCGCCTCGAAGTCGAGGTGCTGGATCACCCGGTCGGCGAGGTGCATCGCCGCCGAGGTCGCCGCGGCGATCGCCGTCCGCGCCAGGGTGGGTCGCGCGGTCGCCGGCTCGAGCAGGCCGCCGCCGCGCGCCAGCTCCTGGAGGCGGTGGACGCCGTGCGCGGGGGGCGTGCCTTCGTATCCCCGGCGATCTCGCACCACATGGTCGAGGCGGTCCGTGGTGGCGAGGAGCGCCGGGCGGCGCCGCTCGCCATGCTCACCGACCGCGAGCGCGAGGTACTCCAGCTCGTTGCCGAGGGCCTCTCCTCGAAGGAGATCGCCACCCAGCTCGGCCTCTCGGTGAAGACCGCCGAGACGCACCGCGCGAACCTCATG
>JAPKHB010000811.1 GCA_026647295.1 Planctomycetota bacterium
CATGAAGCGCTTGACCAGGTCGCTGACCTCGCTCTGCTGCCGGCCGCTGCCGCGGGCGATGCGCGAGGCGCGGCTGCGGTCGATCCGCTCGGGCTGCTTGCGCTCGTCCGGCGTCATCGAGTGGATCAGCGCCTGGACCTTGCCGAGCTCGCCCTCGTCGACGTGCTCGGCGAGGCGACGCCCGTGGGCCTGGCGGTGACCGGCGAGCTCACGTACCTCGCCGTCCCCGGCCGGCTCCTCGCGGGCGCGCGCGTCGCCGCCGGCGAGGCCGTCGGCTACATGTTCGGCCGCGAGCGCAACGGGCTCGAGAACCACGAGGTCGCGCTGGCCGACCGGATCCTGACGCTGCCCGTCAATCCGGCCTTCGCCTCGCTCAACCTGGCGCAGGCCGTCGTCGTCGTCGCCTACGAGTGGGCGAAGCGCGTGAGCAAAGGCGCGCTGCCGTTCGCCATGCCGCAGAAGTCGGGTCCCGCGCCCAAGGAGCAGCTGCTGGCGTTCTTCGCGAGTTTTGAACGTGAGCTGGAAAAAGTCGAGTTCTTCCGCCCGCCGGA
>JAPKHB010000812.1 GCA_026647295.1 Planctomycetota bacterium
AAGTAAACCACCATCAAAGATAAACATCAAAGACTCTGTTTTTTCTTCGGTCTCATCATTGTAATCAACAACGAGAAGTTTGCCAATTTTTCTTTCTAAACCCAACTCTTCTTTTATTTCGCGCTGGCAACAATATTTCGGAGATTCGTTTTTTTCTACACCGCCACCAGGGATTTCCCAACCTGATTTATAAGTTGGTTTTACCAACATAACATACCCTTGCTCATTAAAAAACAAGCACCCAGCGCCCATTCGTTTTTTAGGTAGAGACTCAGTGTAGGCTTTACTTGAAGAGACCATTTTGAAGCACACCTTTTTACTGGCAAATGACGAATACTTTTTGCTGAAACTCTTTGGAACGGAACGGGCTAACGGCTTGCGTTACCTGCGCTGGGGCGGGGACGGCGAAGCCGTCCAGCCAGAAAAATGCTGAGGCGTAGAAAACTGCTTGAGATTGCCGCAGAATCCCCAGGACCCCATGCCCGGCAACCCGGACCGGATCGTGATGCCGTGGCCCCGGATCATGGCGCTCAACCCGTTCTTCGCGCG
>JAPKHB010000813.1 GCA_026647295.1 Planctomycetota bacterium
GCTTCCCGTGTTCCTTGAAGAGTTCGCGCAGGCGGTCGAGCTGCCGCCACGGCGCACGGCTGGCGAAGAGCACGGTCTGCGCGTCCCGTTGCGCGGGCAAAACGGCAGACGATCCGGCCGAAATTCCCGCGGAGGGTGGCGCGGCCGGCACGGTGCAGGCCTCGCGCTTGGCCTTCGGCAGCACCAGTTCGAGCAGTTCGGGGCCGTACGGCGCGCCGCCGGCGTTCAGGACGCGAAAGAGATCCGCGACGCTGCGCAGTTCGCGCACGTTGCCGGGCCACGGGTAGGCGCGCAGCGCGCCGGCGATTTCCGGCGCGACCTGCGGGCGCCCGGCGCGTTCGGCGGAGAGGAAATGCGCCAGGAGCGGCAGCACGTCTTCCGGACGTTCGCGCAGCGGCGGCAGGTGGATGCACAGGCCCTTCAGGCGGTAGAGCAGATCGGCGCGGAAGCCGCCCCCGGCGGCCAGGCGCTCCAGGTCGGCGTTGGTCGCCGCGATCACTCGGCAGGCGATGCGCCGGCTCCTCGTGGCGCCCACGGGCCGGAACTCGC
>JAPKHB010000814.1 GCA_026647295.1 Planctomycetota bacterium
ACCGGCGAATGGCAGCTGCGCAAGGGCCGGGACGGGCGCAAGGACCAGAGCTATTTCTTGTTCAGCCTCGGCCAGCGACAGCTCGAGCACACGCTCTTTCCGGTCGGCGGGATGGACAAGGAAGAGGTACGCCGCCTGGCCCGCGAGGCGGGCTTGAAGACCAGCGAGAAGCCGGACAGCCAGGAGATCTGTTTCGTCCCGGGCGGCGACCACGGCGATTTCATCGCCAAGTACCTGCAGGGCGCGGCGCCGGCGGCGGGCGCCGGCGCCGGCGCCGCCGCGGCGGCGGGCCTGGGCGCGAGCGACGACGAGACGCGCCGGCCGCCGCTGGCGACGTCGGCGGACGACGTGGCGCCCGCCGACGTGGCGCTCGTCGACGCGGCGAGCTGGCCGGCGAGCGGTGCGCGCGCGGCGACGGGCGCGTTGCTCGTGCCCGTGGTGGCGCGCGCGGAGCTCGCCGAGGGCGGCCCCGCCGGCGCGCTCTGGGGGCTGCGCCCTGCCCTCGCCGCCGTGAACGCCGTGGGCGCCGCGGCGGCGCGCGCCCGCGC
>JAPKHB010000815.1 GCA_026647295.1 Planctomycetota bacterium
CTTCCGCGTCGCCGCGCCGCTCATGGTGCTGGTGACGATCGCCGCCTGCGGCCGCGCCTCGAGCGATTCCGCGGCTACGGCCTGCTCTTCGGCTACCCGCGCCACGCGGTCGAGTTCTTCGTCGCCGCCGCCGCCGGCGTGTTCGTCGCGCTCCGCCTGGTCGCCGCGCTGCTGATGGGGCTCGCGCGGCGCGCGCCGCGGCCGCGCCCCGCACGGCCTCCGCGACCTCGGCCGGGCTCTTCATGCCGCGCAGCGCGAGCGCCTCGAGCGACGCCCTCCCCGCGACGAACGCCCTGCGGAGCCGCTCGGCGGGCCGGTGGTCCGGCGCGCGCCCGCACGCGGCCTGCGCCTCGGCGAGCAGCGATCGCTCCGCGGCCGTGAGGCGGCCGTCGATGATGGCCGCGACCGTCAGGATCTGCAGCGCGGCGCGCTGCTCGCGCGGATCGAGCCCCACGCCGCGCGGATCCCCGCCTAGTCCACAGCACGCCCCGGACACGGATCCGCCCCGGGGCGCTGTGCTACGTTGCCGGCCCCATGCTCGAGACCCT
>JAPKHB010000816.1 GCA_026647295.1 Planctomycetota bacterium
GGGCACGGGCACGGGCACGGGCACGAAGGGACGGCGACGACGCGGTGGCTATCCCCCCGCCTTCGGCACCCACTCGAAGACGGTGATCCCCGCGCGGCTCCTGCGCGCGGGGACGCGGACCGGCCGGGCGCCCGCGAGCGCCACGAACACCCGCCAGCGCGGGCGCCCGATGGCGCCCGCCAGGATCGCCCCGCCCTCGGGCGGGAGGTCGAACGCCTCGGCCACCAGCGCGGCGACCGCCCCGGCGTGCGCGGGCGCGGCCGGCACGACGGGCAGGTCGGTGGGCGTGTCGGGCGGCGCCGTCGGCCCGCGCAGGAACTTCACCCAGCGCCGGCGGAAGCGCTCGAGGCCGACCGCGGCCGCCCGCTCGTCCAGCCGGCCCGGGGGCGCCGCCTCGTAGACCTGGCCCAGCCAGCGCCGCACGCCGAGCGCCGCGTAGTGCTCGGCGGCGCGGGCCAGGACCTCCACGGCGGCGTCGGCGGGGCGCGCGCCCACGAACACCCGGTTGAACAGCAGGCCGTCGACGCCGGGGGCGGTCAGCACGAGGT
>JAPKHB010000817.1 GCA_026647295.1 Planctomycetota bacterium
GCTGGCACATCGAGTGCTCGGCGATGTCGGAAAAATACCTCGGCCCGTTTTTCGACATTCACTGCGGCGGCGAAGATCATATTCCGGTGCATCACACCAACGAGATCGCGCAAACCGAAGCCTGCCACGGCACGCGTCTCGCCAACTTCTGGATGCACGGCTACTTCCTGCAGCTCGAGGACGCCAAGATGGCAAAATCCACCGGCGAATTTCTGCGGGTGCAGACGCTGATCGACCGCGGCATCGATCCGCTGGCGTATCGCATGTTGTGCCTGGGCGCACACTACCGCACCAAACTGAATTTCACCTGGGAGAGCCTGGAAGGCGCGGCCACGGCCCTGCAGCGCTTGCGCACCACGATGCATGAGTGGGAGGCGTCCGGCGTCATCGATGAAAACTATCGCCGCAGATTTCTCGAGCAGATCAATGACGATTTGAACATGCCGCGTGCGCTTGCGGTCACCTGGGAACTGGTGAAGAGCGAGGTGCCCTCTGCTGCCAAGAAGGCGACGCTGTTTGAATTCGATCGCGTGCTGGGGCTGCGCCT
>JAPKHB010000818.1 GCA_026647295.1 Planctomycetota bacterium
CCCGAGCTGAACGCATCCATGCCCCGGCGGTTGTAGGCGTAGGGGCTGGCATGATACGGCTGGTTTTTCGCGCGCTCCCGTTCCGCCGGCAGGCTGAGGATCGCGACGCGGTGCAGCGGAGCCTCCTCGTCGGCGGGCGCCGCGATGACGTGTTCGGCGGGGAGCAGCAGGTTCGCCGCGGCCAGGATCGGCACGAGACGCTGCGCCGCGGGCCGGTGCCGGCGCCACGCCACGACCACGCCGGCGACGAGCGCGGCGCGTTCGCCGATCAGGCCGTTGACCGCTTCGGCGCGCGACAGGGTCAGCATCTGGTTGGCCAGCCGGCGCGCCGCGCGGGTGCTGCGCAGCTTCGACATCGACCTGGACGAGGTCCGGGCGAAGGTCGCCGAGATCGGCGGCCCGCAGCCGGGCGGCGAGGAGCCGGCCACGCCCAGCGGACGCGGCGAGGCGCCCTCGGGCCCGGCCACCAAGCGCAAGTCCGAGACCCCCTCGTTGGACGAGTTCGGCCGCGACCTGACCGACATGGCGCGACAGCAGCAGCTCGACC
>JAPKHB010000819.1 GCA_026647295.1 Planctomycetota bacterium
GTTGAAGAAGAGCGACAAGCAGAAGGAGAAGTTGAAGCTCCCCGGGAAGTATGTGACCTGGGCGCGCAAGTTGGTGGACCACCTGCTCGACAAGCGGCAAGCCCGCGGCTGGCGCTACAACTACGAGCGGGGCTCGTCCAACGCCCCGCCGGGCGGGCCCGAAGACCTGTCGAGCACCCAGCTCGCGGCGCTGGCCTTGTTCGCCGCCCACCGCGTGGGCATCAAGGTGAAGAACCAGGTCTGGGAGGACATCCTCTCGTTCTCGCTCGAGCAGCAGGAGGCCGACGGCCCCGAGGTGGTCTACACCGACCCGGTGGACGCCAAGAGCAAGCGCACGGCGCGCGCGCGCGGCTTCGCCTACATCCGCGCCCACACCGCCGACGCGGAAGAGAGTTCCTCCACCGGCGGCATGACCGCCTGCGGCCTGGCCAACATCGAGATGGCGCGTTTCATCCTCACGGACGGCGGCGAGAAGCGCGAGGCGTGGGACAAGCGCCCCGACGCGCAGAAGGTGCAGACGGCCATCTTCGACGGGCTCGCCTGGCT
>JAPKHB010000082.1 GCA_026647295.1 Planctomycetota bacterium
GAGGTTTCGTCGCTGCTCCCTTCATAACTTACAGGAAGAATATGTGCGGCATCGACGAGCCTTAATTGAATGCCACAAAATGCGCATTGATCTCCTGGGCCTCGCCCTCCCCGCGGCGGGGTGCGGCCCCGACGGCGGGGCGCCTTCCGCCGATCCGCCGCCGGCCGCGGCGGCCCCCGACACCTGGGACCTCGGCGCCCTGCCGCAAGCCGACGTGCTGCGGGCCTTCGACACGCCGGGCGGGGTGCGCGTGCTGGTGCTGGAGGAGGGCCAGGGGGAGCCGCTGGCGCGCGGCGAGGCCATGGACGCGCAACTCGTGGGCTACGTGCGCAACGGGGTGATCGTCGAGCGCGACACGCGCCTGGGCTTCCTGCCCGAGCCCGGGCGCGGGCTGCCCGGCCTGGTCGAGGGGCTCCGCGGGATGCGCGTGCTGGAGCGCCGCCGGGTGCTGATCCCGAGCGCGCTCGCCTACGGCGCGCAGGGCCGCGGCGCGATCCCCCCTCACGCCGACCTGATCTACGACGCCCGGCGCGTCCACCTGGTCACCGAGGACCTCCAGGTGGGCACCGGCGAACCCGTCACCCGGGGCATGGAACTCACGGTCCACTACCGCGGCACGCGGGAGGACGGGAGCGAGTTCGACTCCTCCTACCGGCGCGGCGAGCCGTTCACGTTCCGGCTCCCCGCGGACCCGCGCGCGCCGGCCGGCGTGATCGAGGGCTGGGTGCGGGGCGTGCGGGGCATGCGCGTGGGCGGCGTGCGCCGGCTCTGGATCCCCTACCACCTCGCCTACGGAGAGCGGGGCCAGGCCCCGAAGATCGCGCCGTACACGAACCTGGTCTTCGTGATCGAGATCCTCGACGCGCGCGCGCGGTGAGCGCGGGCCGGCCGCCGGATGCCCCCCGCGCGCCCCCCTGACGCCTGGCTCGGCCTGGACGTCGGCACCTCGGCCGTGAAGGCCCTCCTGGTCGACGCCGAGGGCGCGGTGCGCGGGGAGGCCGTCGCGCCGCTCACGCTGTGCGTGCCCGAGCCGCTGGCCGCGGAGCAGGACGCCGAGGCCTGGTGGCGGGCGGCGGCCACGGCCGTGCGCGCCTGCCGCGTGCAGGCCGGGGGGCTCGCGGTGCGGGGCGTGGGCCTGACCGGGCAGAAGCACGCCCTGGTGGCGCTGGACGACGCCGACCGGCCGCTCGCCCCTGCGGTGCTGTGGGCCGACGGGCGGGCCTTCGCCGAGTGCGACGAGGTGCGCAACGTCTTTCCCGCGATCGGCCGGCGCACCGGCGCGCTGCCGCTGCCGGGCTTCCTCGTGCCCAAGTGGCTGCGCTTCCTGCGGGAGGACCCGGCCCGCGCCGCGCGCGTGCGGCGGCTGGTGTTCGCCAAGGACTTCGTGCGCCTCAAGCTCACGGGCGGCTGGGCCACGGAGCGCACCGAGGCCTCCGCGAGCCAGGTGTACGACTTCCGCTCCAACGCCTGGTCGCCGACGCTGCTGCGCTTCTACGACATCCCCGCCGAGGCGCTCGCGCCGGTGGGCGGCTCGACGGAAGTGCTGGGCGCGGTGGGCGCGGCGGGGGCGCGCGCCACGGGCCTCGACCCCGGGACGCCGGTCGTGGGCGGCGCCGGCGACAACGAGGCGGGCGCGGTGGCCTGCGGCGCGCTCGGGCGCGGGCGGGTCGCGATCACGCTCGGCACGTCCGGGACCGTCGTCGCCTACAGCCGGGTGCGCGGCGCGGCGGGGGGGTTGAGCTGGTGCCGCCACGTCCTGCCCGGCGGCTACGCCGCCACGGGCACGGTGCTCAGCGCCGGGCGCGCGCTGCGCTGGGTGGGCGAGGCCGCGTTTCCCGCGGGCGGCGACGAGGCCGCCGTCGTCGCGGCGGCCGAGGCGGCGGACCCCACGGCGGCGCCGCTGGTGTTCCTGCCGGCGCTGGTGGGCGAGCGCTCGCCCGTGCCCGATCCGCTGGCCACCGCCTGCTTCGTGGGCCTTAGGCCCTCGCACGGGCGCGGCCACCTGGCGCGGGCCGTGCTGGACGGCGTGACGCTCGCCCTGGCGGAGACGATCACGCTGCTGCGCGCGGCGGGCGTGGAGGCGCGCACCTTGCGCGTCACCTCCGGGGGCGCGGCCTCCGGGTTGTGGCGGCGCACGCTGGCCTCGGCGGCGCAGCTCCCCGTCACGGCCGTGTCCGAGCGCCTCGGCCCCGCGCTCGGGGCCGCGATCCTGGCCGCGGTGGGGACCGGCGCAGGCCCGCTGGAGGACCTCGCCGAGGCCTGGGTCCGTCCCGGGGCCGAGGACCTGCCGGACCGGGCCGAGAGCGAACGCCTGGCCGCGCTGGCCGTCTACGCCCGGGCGGTGCGCACGGCGCTGCGCGGCGTCGGCGCCCCGGGAGATCCACGACGCCGTCCACGGGAGCCCTAGAATCTCCAGCCCAGCCCCGCGAGGACCCCTCCCCATGTCCGAGCCGACCACGGCGCAGGAGAGCGCCACGGCCGCACACCCAGAGCCCATCGTCAACCGCCTGTCCATCCAGGTTGCGACGGTGAACGGCTCCGGGAGCCAGACGGCCAACAACACGCTGCTGCGGGCCCTGTTCCAGATGGGCATCCCGGTCAGCGGCAAGAACCTCTTCCCCAGCAACATCGCGGGCCTGCCGACGTGGTTCACGATCCGGGCCAACGAGCAGGGCTACATCGCCCGGCGCCGGGAGGTGGACCTGCTCGTCTGCATGAACCCCCAGACGGTGCAGGACGACATCGACGGCGTGCCGGCCGGGGCGACCGTCATCCTGGACGACTCGCTGAAGGCCGACACCTCGCGCGCGGACCTGCACTTCATCCCGGCGCCCTTCCAGGCCCTGGTGCGCGACGTGTGCCCCGTCACCTCGCTGCGCCGCCTCGTGGTCAACATGATCTACGTGGGCGTCGTGGCCGACCTGATCGGCATCGAGGTGCCCGAGGTGCACGCGGCGCTGGCCAAGGCCTTCGCCGCCAAGCCCAAGGCGCTCGAGCTCAACCGCGCCGCGGTCGACGCCGGGGTCCGGTGGGCCCGGGAGAACGTGAAGTCCAAGTCCCGCTTCCGCGTCGCGCGCATGGACGCCAACGGGAAGAAGCTGCTCGTCGACGGGAACACCGCCTGCGCCATCGGCGCCCTGTTCGGCGGCGTGACGGTGGCGACCTGGTACCCCATCACCCCCTCCTCGAGCCTCACCGAGGCGCTGATCGACCTGGCGCGCACCCACCGGCGCGACCCCGAGACGGGGAAGATGAAGATCGCCATCGTGCAGGCCGAGGACGAGTTGGCCGCGATCGGCATGGTGGTCGGGGCCGGCTGGGCCGGCGCGCGCGCCATGACCGCCACCAGCGGGCCGGGCATCAGCCTGATGAGCGAGTTCGTGGGCCTGGCCTACTACGCCGAGATCCCCGCCGTGCTCTTCGACATCCAGCGCACGGGGCCCTCCACCGGGCTGCCCACCCGCACGATGCAGGGCGACGTGCTCTTCTGCGCCTACAACTCCCACGGCGACACCAAGCACCCCTGCCTGTACCCGGCCAACATCGAGGAGGCCTACGACTTCGCCCGCCGCTCGCTGGACCTCGCCGAGCGGCTCCAGACGCTGGTCTTCGTGCTCTCGGACCTGGACCTGGGCATGAACCTGTGGATGGCCGAACCCTTCGAGTGGTGCGCCGACGAGTTCGACCGCGGCAAGGTGCTCGACGCCGAGGCGCTCGCCAAGGCCAAGGACTGGGGCCGCTACAAGGACGTGGACGGCGACGGCATCCCCTGGCGTACGCTCCCGGGCACCCCGGGCGGCGCGGGCGCCTACTTCACCCGCGGCAGCGGCCACGACGAGTACGCCCGCTACACCGAGAGCGGCGAGGCCTACGCGCGCAACATGGACCGCCTCAAGCGCAAGATCGACGGCTGCACGGGCCTGCTGCCCGGGCCGGTCGCCGAGGGCGACGGCGCGCCGGTGGGCATCCTCGCCTACGGCACGTCGCACCACGCCGTGTGCGAGGCGCGCGACCAACTCCGCGCCGAGGAGGGCCTGACGACCGACTACCTGCGCGTGAGGTCGTTCCCGTTCGGCGCGGAGGTCAAGGAGTGGATCCTGCGCCACGAGCGGGTCTACGTCGTCGAGCAGAACCGCGACGGCCAGATGCGGGCGGTGCTGGGGATCGAGTTCCCCGAGGTGGCCCCGCGGCTGCGCTCGGTGCGGCACTACGACGGCCTGCCGCTGGACGCCCGGAGCGTCTCGGAGGCGATCCAGGCGGCCGAGAAGGGAACCCCGCGATGAGCACCGAAGCGCCGGCCGCCGGGGGCCCGAAGACCAACCGCGTGGGCCTCACGGTCGCCGACTACCGCGGCGGCCCGTCCACGCTGTGCAAGGGCTGCGGCCACGACGTCATCACGAACACGATCATCTCGGCCTTCTTCGAGATGGGCGTCGAACCGCACCGCGTCGCCAAGTTGAGCGGCATCGGCTGCTCGTCCAAGACGCCGGCCTACTTCCTCAACCGCGCTTGGGGCTTCAACGCCGTGCACGGGCGCATGCCCTCGGTCGCCACGGGCGCGATGCTGGCCAACCGCCAGCTCGTGGCCATCGGCGTCTCGGGGGACGGCGACACCGCGAGCATCGGCATCGGCCAGTTCGTGCACCTGCTGCGGCGCAACGTGCCGCTGCTGTACATCGTCGAGAACAACGGCGTGTACGGGCTCACCAAGGGGCAGTTCAGCGCCACGGCCGACGAGGGCTCCCGCCTCAAGAACGGGACCCTGAACGACCTGCCCGCCATCGACCTGTGCACGATGGCGATCGAACTGGGCTGCGGTTTCGTGGCGCGCTCCTTCTCGGCCGACCGCAAGCAACTGCTGGAGATCCTCAAGGCGGCCCTGGCGTACCAGGGCACGGCGATGATCGACGTGCTCTCTCCGTGCGTCACCTTCAACAACCACGAGGGCTCCACCAAGTCCTACGACTGGGGCCGGGACCACGAAGGCCCGATCCACGAACTGGGCTTCGTGCCGGCCTGGACCACGCCCCCGGTGGAGTTCAAGGACGGCGAGGCCGTGGAGGTGCCGATGCCCGAGGGCGGGAGCATCTTCATCCAGCGCGTGGAGCAGGGGCGCCACGACCCGCGCGACAAGGCGGCGGCGCTAAGGCTGCTCCAGGAGCACTACCAGAGCGCCGACAGCTTCCTGACCGGGATCTTCTACCTGGACCCCGCCTCCCAGAGCTTCGTGGATCGGCTCGAACTGACCGACGACCCCCTGTGCGGGCTCGGGGCGGGCGAGCTGCGCCCGTCGCGGGAGGCCCTCGAGGCGATCGTCGAGTCGCTGCGCTAGGCGCCGGCCCGGGTACGCTGGCGCACGGAGGACCTGCGATGCCCACCGCCTTCCTGCGCGGCGCCCTCGGGGTGCTGGCCTGCCTCGGATCCCTGTGCGCCTGCGGCGGGGGCGGCGGGGGGGACGACCCCCCGGACCTGCCCGGCACGCTGGTCGCGCTGGCCGTCCAGGGCGACCCCGCGCCGCTCACCGGCGGCGGGACCTTCGGGGCCTTCCCGGCCCAGCCCCTGATGGGGGGGGCGAGCGGCAACTGGGCCGCCTTCGTCGCCCCGATCGTGCTGGGCAACGCGGCCGAGGTCCTCTACGTGGCCCAGCCCGACGGGGCGTTGGTGCGGGCCTTCGGCGTGGGCGACCTGCTCCCCGGGGGGGGGCCGGAGACGCTCGCCTCCTTCGTGCGCGTGTTCATGCGCCCGGGCGGCCTGGTGCTCGCCTTCGTGACCCTCGCCGGCGGCCCGCGCACCTTCGCGCTGGTCGCGGCGAGCGTGTCGGGCGGGCTCGTCACCAACACCGACCTCGTGCTGGTGGACGGGCAGGTCCTGCCCGCGCCCCTTGGCCTTGCGCTCGTGGACGTCGACGTGGCGGGCGTGCAGGTGAGCGACGCCGGGACCGCGTGGCTGCTGGCCCAGGTCGAGGGCAGCCCGGACGCCCACCTGGTGAGCGTGGCCGCGGACGGCAGCGCCCTCACGGTGCGCGTGAGCCCCGGCGACGCCCTGCCCAACGGGCCGAGCGTGGTCGCGGTCGAGGGCTTCGGCGTCGACCCCAGCGGCGCCTTCTTCGCCTTCGTCGCCGACACGAGCGCCGGCGAGCGCCGGGCCTACGGCCGGCCGGCCGCCGCGGGCCCCACCGTGGAACTGGCCCAGGAGGGCACCCTCCTCCCCGGGGGCGCCGTGGTCACGGACGTGCACGCGGGCGGCCCGCTGATCGTCTACGACGTGGGCAACGTGGTCTGGCTCGTCGAGGGCAACGGGGCGGGCACCGACCACATCCTCCTGATCTCCAACGGCGTCGCGCGCAACGTCCTGGCCCGTGCGGGCGCCCCCGCCCCGGGCACGGGGCCGTCGGGCCTGCTGGGCGACCTCAACCTCCTGCGGCAGGAGGGTCAGGTGCGCTTCCCGACCTTCTGGACCAACCCCGTGAGCAGTTCCAACGGAATCACGGTGGCGATCTACGGCGTGATCGACCTCTCGGGGACGCCCGCGCTGGCGGTGTACAACGGGCGGCCGGCGCCGGCGAGCGCCGGCGGCGGGAGCTTCGGCACGACCTTTCCCGGCCTGGGCAGCGGCCCCTACCTCGAGGTCTCGCGCAACGCCGACATCCTCTTCGCCAACGTGTTGAGCACCGGGACCTCGGGCCTGTTCTGGCTGCGCACCGACGTGGGGCTCTTCACCCTGGCGGCCGAGGGGGGGGCGGCGCCGGGGGGCGACACCTTCGGCCCCTTCTCCCCGCAGGCGGCCTTCACCCTGGCCGACGGGGTCGCCCTGTTCCGGGCGGCGCTGGTGGCCTCCGGTTCGGGCATCTTCCGCCGCGGGTAGGCCGGGACGCTATCCTGGGCCGCGGTCCGTCGGACACGGAGAGGTGGCCGAGCGGTCGAAGGCGCGCGCTTGGAAAGCGCGTATCCCGGCAACGGGATCGCAGGTTCGAATCCTGTCCTCTCCGCCACCCTCGTTCCGACCCCCGGGGGCCGGCGCCATGCACTTCCCCTTCCGCAGACCCGCCGGCGGCGTCTCCTGGCAGGAGCGCGTGCTCGACTGGTTGGGCGCGCGCCGCCCGCGCACCCTGATCTTCGCCGTGGTCGTCATGATCCTCTTCGGCACGGTGGGCTACATGATCGTCGGCGGGCTGGACCCGGTCGAGGCCCTGTACATGGCCGTCCTGACCGTGAGCACCGTGGGCTACACGAACCTCGTGGAGACGCCCGAGGGGCGCCTCTTCTCGGTCGTCTACATCGTTCTGGGCGTGGCCGTCGTTTCGATCACCATCTCCTCGCTCGCGGCGGCCCTCGTCGCCGGCCGTGTGCGCGACGCCCTCGGGAGGATTCGCATGGAGCGCCGCATCCAGGAGGTCCGCGACCACATCGTGCTGTGCGGGTACGGGCGCTTCGGCCAGATCACCGGCGCCGAGATCGCCTCCGCCGGGGTGCCGCTGGTGGCGGTCGACCGCCTCGAGGAGCAGGTCCTCGCGGCGGAGAGCCACGGCGTGCTCGCCCTGCTGGGCGACGCCACGGAGGAGGGCGTGCTCGAACGGGCCGGCATCGCCCGCGCCCGGGCCCTCCTGTGCACGCTGGCCACGGACGCGGACAACGTCTACACGATCCTCAACGCCCGGGAACTGCGCGAGGACCTGCCGATCATCGCGCTCGCCCGCGACCGGCGCGCCGAGAGCAAGCTCCTGCGCGCCGGCGCCTCGGGCGTGGTCTCGCCCTACGAGATCGGGGCCACCCACATGGCCCAGCGCGTGCTCACGCCGGGCGTGGCGCGGCTGATGGGGCTGGCCACCGGGCGCGACCGCTCGGGCCTGGAGCAGGTGGGGGTGCGCATCCAGGAGACCGCCGTCGAGCAGGGCTCCGCGCTGGCCGGGCTCTCGCTCCGGGCGAGCCCGATCCGCCAGGACTTCGGCGTGATCGTCGTGGCCGTGCTCTCGGCCGCGGGCCCGTCCCACTTCAACCCCGATCCGAGCCTGGTGCTGGCGCCCGGGGACGTGCTGGTGTGGATGGGCCCGACGGAGGGGCTCGAGCGCCTCGCCCGGGCCGCGCGCCGCGCCTAGGGGCGCGGACGGGTCGGGGGTCCCCCCGAGGACGGTCACGGGGGCCCAAAGACGCCACGGGGCTCCCTTAGGGCTGCTTCCTTCCGGACCTGACCCGGTTCGGGTTCCGCGACCCTCTGGGTCGTGACCGTCCTCGGACGGACCAGCGGCGGATCGTACCGCGCGACCGCGAGGACTCCGCCCCGCGCACGGGGTGTCGCCCGCCGGGCGGCTGGGTGGGTTGGGGGAATCCGCTCCGCTGGGCGGGTTAGCGGATTCGAAGGGTTCCGGTCGCGGGGTCCAGGTGGCACGCAGGGGCCCGGAAGTGGAATCGGAGTTTTGGGAGTTGTCATGAAGTGTCACGATGTGTACATTCCCAGACGCACGACCGGAGGAGGCCTCGCCGCGCCCCATGCCCCTGCTCACGGGCCATCGCGATCACGTGCTGGACGCCAAGGATCGCCTCGTGATCCCGGCCCAGTTCGCGACCCTGCTCGAGGCGCAGGGCGGGGGGGTTCTCTACCTCGTCCCCTCCGGCGAGATGCCCTGCCTGGAGGTCTACGCCGCCCGCGTGTACGAGGCCATGGCCGAGGGCCAGGTGCCCAACCGCTTCGAGGGCTCGCAACAGGCCCGGCGCGTGTTCTTCCAGAGCGCCGAGCGCGTCGAGCTCAAGGGGCCGCAGCGCGTGACCCTGCCCAAGCGCTTCCTGCCGTACTTCCCCGCGCGCGAGGTGCGCATCGCGGGGATGAACACCTACCTCGAGCTCTGGCATCCGCCGTGGTGGGACGAGCACGTGGGCAAGGCCCTGTGCACGCCCCCGCTGCCCTTGCCCGGGCCCCGGGCGGAGTAGCCGGGGGATGCCCCCGGACTCCGACGCTCTTTCCCCCCTCCATCAGCCTGTACTGCTGGCGCCGGTGCTCGAGCACCTGCGGCCGGCGCTCGATCCCGCCCCCGCGGGCTGGGTCGTGGACGGCACCGTGGGCCTGGGCGGTCACGCCCGGGCGGTGCTCGAGGCGTTCTGCGCCGCGCGGCTCCTCGGCCTGGACCGGGACGCCCGGGCGCTCGCGCTCGCGCGCGAGCGGCTGGCGCCCTACGGCGACCGGGTCCGGCTCGCGCACGGTTCGTACGCCGACCTGGCGGCCTGGCTCGCCCGGCTTGGCCTGGCGGCCCCCCGGGCGGTCCTGCTCGACCTCGGGCTCTCCTCCTTCCAACTCGACGACCCCGCGCGGGGCTTCTCGTTCCGGGCCGGGGCGGCGGCGCCGGACATGCGCTTTGACGCGGACGCCCCGGGCCCCACGGCGCTCGACCTGGTCAACCACGCGGGCGAGCCCGAGTTGGCCCGCTGGCTCTTCGAGTGGGGCGGCGAGCCGCGGGCGCGGGCCGTGGCCCGCGCGATCGTGCGCGCCCGGCCGCTGGCCACGGTGGCCGAACTCGCCGAGGTGGTGCGGCGCCACGCCCTCAAGGGCCGGCGCCACGACCCCGCGACGCGCGCCTTCCAGGCGCTGCGCATGGCCGTGAACGACGAGCCCGGCCACCTGGCCCGCGGCCTCGGGGCGGCGCTGGGCGCCCTGGCGGACGGCGGGCGCCTGCTGGTGATCGCCTTCCACAGCGGCGAGGAGCGCCTCGTCAAGGAGGCCTTCCGCGGCGCGCAGCGCGCGGGGCGCGGCCGGGTGGTCACCCGCAAGCCGGTACGGGCGACGGAGGAGGAGGTGCGGAGCAACCCGCGGGCGCGGCCCGCGCGGCTGCGCGTGTTCGAGACGACGACGGGCGGATCAGGCGGCGGACCAGACGGCGGACCAGACGGCGGACCGGAAGACGGAGCAAGGAGCGGGGCGTGCGGGTGATGCTGACCCTCGGCGTGCTGTTGGCGGTCGTGGGCACCGCGGCGGTCACGGTCTGTCAGCGCGCGCAGATCGACCGCCTCGAGGTCGAGGTGTGGCAACTGGAGCGGCGCCGCGACCGCCTCGAGCGCGAATTGCGCCGCCTGGACGCGGCGCTCGCCCGGGCCCGCGCCCCGCGGGGCCTGCTGGAGGAGGCGGACGCGCTGGCGGCCGCGGAGGCCGTGCGGTGAGCCGCCCCACCCTCCACCCCCCGCGCAGCGTGCCCGTGGGGCAGGTGCGCCAGGCCCTGATGCGGGTGCGCCGCTTCCGGCTCGACTTCCTCTTCGGGTTGCTGCTCCTCCTCTTCGCCGCCCTGATCGGACGGCTCGCCAAGCTCCAACTGGTGGACGGACCGGCCTGGAAGGCCGAGGCGGCGCGCCAGCAGTTCGGCAGCGTGCGCCTCCGGGGCACGCGGGGCCGGCTGCTGGACCGCCACGGGCACGTGCTGGCCACGGGCCGGCCCGCCCGCGGGCTGGGCGTCGACCTCCAGGTGGTCGAGGACCCCCGCCTCCTCGCCCTGGGCCTTAGCGACTTCCTCGCCGGGGCGCTCTCCCCGGCCGAGATCGCCGTGCGGCTGGGCGAGGGCTACCGCCGGGCGAAGGAGCAGGGGCGCCCCCCCTCGCGCTACTGGACCCTGATCCACCGCACCACCGATCCGGTCCTGGTGGACCGCCTGGACCTGCTGGCCGAGATGGGCCGCCGGCGCCTCGTGGAGGCGGGCCTGTACGGCGCGGTGGTGGAGGTGGGCGAGGGCCGCACCTACCCCAACGGCAGCCACGCCGCGCACGTCCTGGGCCTGGTGCCGCGCGAGCTCGCCGGCGGCGAGCGGCGCGGGACGGGCCTCGAACACGCGCTGGATCCGGTGCTGGGCGGCGAGGACACCCGGCTGAAGGTCGCCCTGGACCGGCTGGGCCGCGGGCGCGCGCAGCCCGGGACGCTGGACCGCGGGCGCGTCGACGGCACCGACGTGTACCTCACGATCGACCTGGTGATCCAGCACGCGCTCGAGTCCGCGCTCGACCGGCTGGTGCGCGAGTGGGACCCGACCTCGGCGGCCGGCGTCGTGATCGACCCGCACAGCGGCGAGGTCCTCGCGCTGGCCTCGCGCCCGGGCTTCGACCCCAACCACGCGGCCCCGACGCCCGACCACGCCGTGCAGGGCCTCTACGAGCCCGGCTCGGTGTTCAAGCCCTTCACGGTGGCCTGGGCGCTCGAGGCGGGCGTGGTCGGCGCCGACGAGGTGCTGGAGATGCCCGAGCAGGTCCGCCTGCCGGGCGATCCGCACCCGGTCCGCGACGCCCACCCGGTGGGGCCGGGCACGGTGCGCCGGCTGCTCGGCGAGAGTTCGAACCCGGGCGCCGCGCTCCTCGCGCACCGCCTCGGCCCCGAGCGCATGCGCGCGCTGTTCGAGCACGTGTTCGGCGCCTGGCGCGGGGGCACCGGCTGCGGCCTGCCCTTCGAGGCCTCGCCGCGGCCGCCGGCCGACGGCTGGATCCCCAACGCCACCCACCGTGCGGGCTTCGGCCAGGGCTTCTCGGTCACGCCCCTGCAGCTCGCCGCCGCCTTCTGCGCCTTCGCCCGGCCCGACGGGGCGATCGTGGCCCCGACCCTGATCCGCGACCTGCCCGGGCGCGCCTGCCGCCCGGGCCTGCTGGCCCGGTCCGAGCACCTGGCCGTGGTGCGGGAGGGGCTCGTGGAGTGCTCCGAGCGCGGGACCGCGGCCCGCGAGTTGGCCGCGAGCCGTTACACCTCCGCGTCGAAGACCGGCACCGCGCAGGTGCGCCGGCT
>JAPKHB010000820.1 GCA_026647295.1 Planctomycetota bacterium
GCGGCGACGACGACTGCGACGGAAGCGTGGACGAGGGCGTGCGCAACCGCTGCGGCGCCTGCGGACCGGAGCCCGCCGAGGCGTGCAACGGCCTCGACGACGACTGCGACGGCCCGATCGACGAGGGCGTGTGCGGCGGGTGCACGCCGACGGCCGAGGCCTGCGACGGCGTGGACAACGACTGCGACACGCGGATCGACGAGGGCCTGACGCGCACGTGCGGCACCGACGTGGGCGCGTGCGAGGCCGGCAGCGAGACGTGCAGCGCCGGCGCCTGGATCGGCTGCGACGCGGTCGGGCCCAGCCCCGAGGTCTGCGACAACGTCGACAACGACTGCAACGGGGTCGTCGACGGCAACCAGCGCGCGTGCGGCAGCGACGTGGGCGAGTGCCAGTCGGGCACGCAGGTCTGCACGGCCGGCGCGTGGGGGACCTGCGTGGGCCAGGTGGGGCCCGGCACCGAGACGTGCGACGGCCAGGACGACGACTGCGACGGCAGCATCGACGAGCTCAACCCCGGAGGCGGCGCCGCGTGCGGCTCCGGCG
>JAPKHB010000821.1 GCA_026647295.1 Planctomycetota bacterium
GCAGGAGCGGATGGCCGCGATCGCTTCCGGGCGCGGCGGGTCGATGATGCCGATGAGGCCGAGGAAGACCATGTCCTCCTGCAGGTCCTCGATGACGAGCGCGTCCTTGCTGTCGGGAACGTCGCGCGCGGCGGCGGCGAGCACGCGCAGGCCTTCGCCGCTCAGCGCGTCGATGCGCTCCTCCCAGAAGGCGCGGTCGAGCGCCACGAGCTCGCCGTCGGCGCCGAGCTCGTGGCGGCAGCGCTCGAGCAGGCGGTCGGGCGCGCCTTTCAGCAGGATGCGGCGCTGCCCGCAGGGGGCGGTGTCGAGCGTGGCCATGAACTTGTTGGCCGACTCGAAGGGGATGCTGTCGTGGCGCTGGTGCGCGCCGGCGTCGACGCGAGCCGCCTCGAGGCGCGCGGCTACGGCCAGGAGCAGCCGCTCGTCCCGAACATCACGGCCGCCAACCGCGCCCGCAAGCCGTCGCGCCTTTCGGCGGCCGCGAGCGGGTGCTGGGAACCAATCCCCTGGCGTGGGCCGTTCCTGTAGACCAGGCGCGCCCGCCC
>JAPKHB010000822.1 GCA_026647295.1 Planctomycetota bacterium
GATCCGCTGGCAGGCCGACAGCCGCCGACCCGCCACGCCCGCGGCCTGGACCCAGCGCCTGCGCGCCCTGCTCGCCGACCTGGTGCGTGCGGTGGACGACACCGACCGCCAGACCCTGGCCGCGCTCGACGACGCCCTCGAACGCTGGCTCGAGGCCTGCGACGAGGCCCGTTTCGAGGCCGAGCTGCCGCTCGCCGTCGCCGCCGAGGCCTGGCTCGCCGCGCTCGAGAGCCCCGCGCTCGACAAGCGCTTCCGCGCCGGCGGGGTCACCTTCTGCACGCTGATGCCGATGCGTGCGATCCCCTTCGAGGTGGTCTGCCTGCTCGGCATGAACGACGGCGACTATCCGCGCCGCAGCCCGCGCAGCGACTTCGACCTCATGGCCCTGCCGGGCCAGCAGCGCCCGGGCGACCGCGCCCGCCGCGACGACGACCGCCAGGACGATGAGTCCGAGCCGCTTGCCGCGCATGACTTCTCCCTCTCCTTTTCTTTAGCATTCGCCCCGCTTAATGCAGGTGCCCCACCGACCGATGGCAACGGACGCA
>JAPKHB010000823.1 GCA_026647295.1 Planctomycetota bacterium
GATCGACGATGCCGGCGAATACGCGCCCCACGCGAGCCAGGCGCCGTCGGCCGCGCGCACGGCGACCGTGCCGCCCGCGGCCGGCTTGCCTGCGATGCGCGCGACCGCGGTCGCATAGACCCACGGATGCCGGCGCGCGAGCGAACGCTCCTTGCCGGGCTTCAGGACCAGCTCGCCGTCGACCTTCACGGCTTGCCGCTTTTCGCTTTCGCGCGCGGATGCGCGGCGTCGTAGGTCTTCGCCAGATGCTGCCAGTCGAGCTTGGTGTAGATCTGCGTGGTCGCGATGTTCGCGTGGCCGAGCAGCTCCTGCACCGCGCGCAGGTCGCCGCTCGACTGCAGCACGTGCGAGGCCATCGAGTGCCGCAGCACGTGCGGATGCACGTGCACGCCGAGCCCGAGCCTGCGCGCCAGCAACGCGAGCCGCTGCTGCACGCTGCGCGGCGCGATGCGCGCGCCGCGCGCGGAGACGAACAGCGCGCGTTCGTCGGTGCGCGGCAGCGTCGCACGCGCCGCAAGCCAGGCGCGCAGCGCCTGCCCGGCCGC
>JAPKHB010000824.1 GCA_026647295.1 Planctomycetota bacterium
CTCGCCATGAGCGAGCGGCTCGCCTGCCCGGAGCACGGCGCCGTGCTCGCCGAGCTCACCCCGCGCACCTTCTCCTTCAACAGCCCGGAGGGCGCCTGCCCGAGCTGCGCGGGCCTCGGCGAGGAGCGCGTCCTCGACCCCGAGCGCATCGTGCCCGACCCCGCGCGCTCCATCGGCGAGGGCGCCGTCGAGCCCTGGGGCAAGCCGGGCGGCCCCTACCACCGCACCATGGTGCGCGCGCTCGAGGCGGCCCTGGAGGTCCCGCTCGACAAGCCCTGGAGGTCGCTCCCGAAGAAGCTGCGCGAGCAGATCCTGTTCGGCGCCACGGGCAGGAAGAAGGCGGCCTGGGACGGCGTGGTGGCGGCGCTCGGCGTGGCCCTGCTCGGTGACGCGGCGCTGCGCGACGCCCTGCGCCGGCTCGCCCGCCGCGTGCCCGCCCGCCGCACCCCGGCACCCGGCTGACGGGTCCCCGCCGCCGCCCGGCGCATGCTTGCCGGCCCCGAGGGTGGGCCCTAGCTTCCGCCCGGGCGCGTAGCTCAACTGGT
>JAPKHB010000825.1 GCA_026647295.1 Planctomycetota bacterium
CGAGGCCGGAATAGGACCCGCGCTCCAGCTTCGCCGCCAGCGGCGAGCTGTAGGTGCGGCCGTTCCACTCGGCGAACACGCCGCCCGGCCAGAAATAGCCGTCATTGTCGAAGTCGCAGCGCTGCATCCGCCCGGTCGAGCGCAAGGCCGGCCCGCCCGAGCCGACGAACAGGTTGTTGCGGGTGACGACGTCGCCGACGGTCTCGCCGCCGGTCGAGATCACCGGATGCGTGGGCAAAAACGGCGCGACGACGACGTCCTCCGTGTCGAAGAGGGAGGGGTTGGGGACCCCGACGGCCGCGGACCAGCGCACGCCCCGGACGGCGTCGGCCGCCTCCTCGAGGCTCCCGAAGCCGTCCGGGCGCGAGAGCATGAACGACACGATCCTCGAGACCCCTTCGCTCTCGATGCGTGGTGCGATGTCGACGAGGACGAGCGCCACGACCCCGGCGCGTGGTTCCTCGCCGGTTGCGAGCAGCGCCGTCATCCCGCCGAGGGAGGCGCCGACGAGCGCCGCGGGGCGTCCGAGCGCGCGCAGGACCTC
>JAPKHB010000826.1 GCA_026647295.1 Planctomycetota bacterium
GTCGAGCCCGCCGAGCTTCTGCACGGCGGGTAGCCCGAGCCAGGTGTCGCCGGTCTCCTCGACCGGGTTCCAGCGCTGGTGGTGCTGCCACTGCCGCGGGAGGTAGCGCTGCTTCTCCTGGAGCGTCGAGCGGGCGCGCGCGGCGTCGAGCTCGCGCTGGTGGAGGTGGACGGTCGCGGCCGGGAAGTCGGCGATGCCGCCCGCGTGATCGAGATCCATGTGCGTCACGATCAGGTGGCGCACGTCGCTCGGGTCGAGACCGAGCGAGCGGATCTGCTCGCGCGCGGTCTGCCCGCGGGCGAGGCGGGGGCCGGTGACCGCGACGAAGGCGCGGCCGAGGCGGCGTGGGTCGTCGCAGTCGGAGGTCGAGAAGCCGGTGTCGACGAGCACGAGGCCATCGCGCGGCGTCTCGACCAGGATGCAGTGACACACCATGACCCCGCGGCCGATCGGCGTGTCCGCGCCCACGAGGAAGCCGGCGAGCGGACACATCGTGCCGCAGTCGAGGTGATGGACGCGCATGCTGCGATGTTACTGTGCGGCC